>NZ_JBMNDS010000015.1:0-148628 GCF_052543295.1 Streptomyces sp. SAS_270 | reverse complement strand
CCCCCCCCCCCCCCCCCCCCCCCCCCCCCCCCCCCCCCCCCCCCCCCCCCCCCCCCCCCCCCCCCCCCCCCCCCCCCCCCCCCCCCCCCCCCCCCCGGGGTGATGTCAGTAGCCGAAGTCCTGGGTCCACCAGGGGCCGCCCGAGCCCATGTGGACGCCCACGCCGAGGGTCTTGAAGTCGCAGTTCAGGATGTTGGCGCGGTGGCCGGGGCTGTTCATCCAGGCCTCCATCACGGCGGCCGCGTCGGCCTGGCCGCGGGCGATGTTCTCCCCGCCCAGGCTGGTGATGCCGGCCTTCGCCGCGCGGTCCCAGGGGGTGGCGCCGCTCGGGTCGGTGTGGTCGAAGAACCCGCGCGCGGCCATGTCCTCACTGAAGGCCGAGGCCAGGTCCGACAGCGCGCTGTTCGCCGCAACCGGGCTGCAGCCGACCTTGGACCGCTCCACGTTGACGAGCTTGAGCACCTCGGCCTCGGCCGCGCTCTCGGCGGACACCGTGACCGGGGCGGTGGTCTTCGGGGCCTTCGTGGCCGGCTTGCTCGGCTTCGCGGGGGCCTTGGTCGCCGTCTTGCTCGGCTTGCCGACGGGCTTCTTCGACTTCGGCGGCGTCTTCTTCGAAGGCGCGGTCGGCGCCGAGGAGGAGGGCGAGGCCGACGGCGAGGAGGCGCGGTCGGAGTCCCGGCTCGTCGACTGGTCGTCGTCGCGGTCGTCCGCGGTGCCCGACGTGCCGCCCTGCTGGGTCTCCAGGCTCGACGGGGAGTCGATGGCCTGCACCTTGTCGGAGTTGCTGCTGCCGCCCCCGAGGGCGTAGTTGTCGCTGCCCGGCAGCACGCCGGTCGCCACGGCGACGGTGCCGAGGGCCACGGCCGCCGATACACCGAGCAGGCCGTTGCGCACCGGTGTCGCGGTTTTCTTCCTCCGGCGGTGTGAACGGCTGCCGGCCGGGGTAGCACTGGCCATGGCGTAGCCGTAGAGGTTCTCGGGGCCGTAGCTCTCCGTGTGAACCGGGTGTGTTTCCGTGATCCCGGTGGCGCGGCCTGTAGCGGCGCGGCCGGCGGCGGAGCGTCGGTGGCGTCCCATACTCCTGGCCTTCCTCATCCTTGCGGGCAACGTGCCTCACCCGAACGAGTGAGGCTCATTGGGTCGGGACGGTACCTCATGGCGCAAGAGGAGGAAGTGCTCCGAGTGCAATTGGCCGGTTAGCGTGCACCCATGAACGAGGATGCAAGGCTCGTGGCGTGGGTACGCGGAAGGGTCCAGGGTGTGGGTTTCCGCTGGTACACGCGGGCCAGGGCGCTGGAGATCGGCGGGCTGAGTGGTTTTGCTCTCAATTTGGACGACGGACGGGTCCAGGTGGTCGCCGAGGGCTCACGAACCGGATGCCAGGCCCTGCTCGACTGGCTCCAGGGGGACGACACACCCGGGCGTGTGGACGGAGTGACTGAGATCTGGGACACGCCCCGCGGTCACTACGACGCCTTCGCGATCCGCTGACGCTTCGACGGCGACACCCCCGGTGGGGGCCCTGTGACATGCCGTGCGCACGTGCCCACGGCAGAGATGACCTGGTGGTTGCCAAGAACGGCTTGTCGTGGGAGGCTCCGCACTTAAGGATGATCTCCACGCCCTCAGGGCCCCGCAGGAGTCGCAGCGCAGCCGCTTCCAGGCCGCGTGCCCCCGGGTTGCCCGCCAATACAGGGCGTGATCGTGTTGACCGTCAAACTTTTTGGTGAGACGCTGAAAGCCCCGCGCACCTTAGCTGTTTGGCATGTGGAACGGCAGCAAGAATTTAGCAAGTGTCAAGCATCGCGGGTGCGATTCCCTCACGACCTATCGACCCACACCGCATCGGTCGGTCACTCAGTGTGGAGGACCATCCATCATGGCAAAGGCGCTTCTCGGTTACGTCGGCGGCTCCGACCCGCGACTCATCGCCGAGATGCGACGGCTCCAGCAGCGCGTCCAGGACCTCGAATCCGAACTCGTACGGATTCAGGCCGAGAACGACGCGCTCGCGGCTGCCGCTTCTCACGACTCGGACTCGCTTCTCGACAGCATCGACGTACCCCAGGCGGAGCCTGCGCTCACCTGATCACTGCACCGCATAGCACCACTATGACAGCGGTGGTTGGGCTGCCCGTATTCAGCCGCTGAGTTGTCAGAGTTGCAAGGGACGCCGTTCAGGCGTCCCTTCTTTCTTGCCCTCCGCTTGTCGAGCTTGTCGTGCTGCTTCCCCCGCGCACGCTTCCACTCTCTTTAACGTCTGATGTGCCCTGCACGTTCATGGGTGAAACCGCGCGTTCATGGAGTGAGATACGGGCGGAAGGTAGAGTCCAGCGGCGTGCACCTCAAGGCCCTGACCCTGCGCGGGTTCAAGTCGTTCGCCTCGGCCACCACGCTGCGGTTCGAGCCGGGCATCACGTGCGTCGTCGGTCCCAACGGCTCGGGCAAGTCGAATGTCGTGGACGCGCTCAGCTGGGTCATGGGCGAGCAGGGCGCCAAGTCGCTGCGCGGCGGCAAGATGGAGGACGTCATCTTCGCCGGCACCACCGGGCGGCCGCCGCTCGGCCGGGCCGAGGTGTCCCTCACCATCGACAACTCCGACGGCGCGCTGCCCATCGAGTACGCCGAGGTCACCATCACGCGGATCATGTTCCGCAACGGCGGCAGCGAGTACCAGATCAACGGCGACACCTGCCGGCTGCTCGACATCCAGGAACTGCTGTCCGACTCCGGCATCGGCCGCGAGATGCACGTCATCGTCGGACAGGGCCAGCTCGACTCCGTACTCCACGCCGATCCGATGGGCCGCCGCGCCTTCATCGAGGAGGCCGCGGGCGTCCTCAAGCACCGCAAGCGCAAGGAGAAGGCGCTGCGCAAGCTCGACGCGATGCAGGCCAACCTCGCGCGCGTGCAGGACCTCACGGATGAACTGCGCAGGCAGTTGAAGCCCCTTGGCCGGCAGGCCGCCGTCGCCCGCCGCGCCGCCGTCATCCAGGCCGACCTGCGCGACGCCCGTCTGCGCCTCCTCGCCGACGATCTCGTACGACTGCGGCAGGCGCTGCGGGCCGAGATCGCCGACGAGGCCGCGCTCAAGGAACGCAAGGACGGCGCCGAGGCCGAGCTGAAGAGGGCACTCCAGCGCGAGGCGCAGTTGGAGGACGAGGTACGGCAGCTCACTCCGCGTCTCCAGCGTGCCCAGCAGACCTGGTACGAGCTGTCGCAGCTCGCGGAGCGGGTGCGCGGCACGATCTCGCTGGCCGACGCGCGCGTCAAGAGCGCCACGTCGGCTCCGCCCGAGGAGCGGCGCGGGCGCGACCCCGAGGACATGGAGCGCGAGGCCGCCCGGATCCGCGAGCAGGAGGCCGAGCTCGAAGCGGCCCTGGAGGCGGCCGAGCATGCCCTGGAGGACACGGTCGCGCACCGCGCCGAGCTGGAACGCGAGTTGACGGTCGAGGAACGGCGCCTGAAGGACGTGGCCCGCTCGATCGCCGACCGCCGCGAGGGGCTCGCCCGGCTGAGCGGCCAGGTCAACGCCGCCCGCTCGCGAGCCGCCTCCGCCCAGGCCGAGATCGACCGGCTCGCCGCCGCCCGCGACGAGGCGCAGGAGCGCGCGGTCACGGCACAGGAGGAGTACGAGCAGCTCAAGGCCGAGGTCGACGGGCTGGACGCGGGCGACGAGGAACTGGGCGCCCGGCACGAGGAGGCCAAGCGCGCCCTCGCGGACGCGGAGGCCGAGCTGACGGCGGCCCGCGAGGCGACCACCACGGCGGAACGCAGACGGGCCGCGACCCGGGCCCGCCACGAGGCGCTCGCCCTGGGACTGCGCCGCAAGGACGGCACGGGGGCCCTCCTCGGCGCCAGGGACCGTCTCATCGGCCTGCTCGGCCCTGCCGCCGAACTTCTCTCCGTCACCCCCGGCTTCGAAGTTCCCCTGGCCGCCGCCCTCGGCGCCGCCGCCGACGCCATCGCCGTGACCACCCCCGCCGCCGCGGCCGACGCCATCCGCCTGCTGCGCAAACAGGACGCGGGCCGGGCGGCACTGCTGCTGGCGGGGGGCGGCGCCCCCGATGACGTAGACCCGGAACCGGAGCACCGCGACGGGCCTCCCCGCGCAGCCGACCTCGTCCGAGGACCCGATGAACTGATGCCCGCCGTACGGCGGTTGCTGCGGGGGATTGTCGTCGTCGGCACCCTGGAGGACGCCGAGGACCTTGTGTACGCCCGGCCCGAGGTGACCGCGGTCACCGCTGAAGGGGATCTGCTCGGGGCGCACTTCGCACACGGCGGGTCGGCCGGGGCGCCGAGTCTGCTCGAAGTGCAGGCATCCGTCGACGAGGCCGCGGCCGAGTCGGCGGAGCTGGCCGTGCGGTGCGAGGAGCTCACCGAGGCGCAGCACGGGGCGGCCGAGCGGCGCAGGGAGTGCGCCGCGCTGGTGGAGGAGCTGGGGGAGCGGCGGCGGACCGTCGAGCGGGAGAAGTCGTCCGTGGCGCAGCAGCTGGGCCGGCTGGCCGGGCAGGCACGCGGCGCCGCCGGCGAGGCCGAGCGGAGCACCGCGGCCGCGGCGCGGGCCCAGGAGGCGCTCGACCGGGCCCTGGAGGAGGCGGAGGAGCTGGCCGAACGGCTCGTCGTCGCCGAGGAGATGCCCGTCGAGGAGGAGCCCGACACCGGCGCACGGGACCGGCTCGCGGCCGACGGCGCCAACGCGCGGCAGACCGAGATGGAGGCCCGGCTCCAGGTGCGCACGCACGAGGAGCGGGTCAAGGGGCTCGCCGGTCGGGCCGATTCGCTGGACCGGGCCGCACGCGCCGAACGCGAGGCACGCGCCCGTGCCGAGCAGCGCCGCGCCCGGCTGCGCCACGAGGCCGCCGTCGCCGAGGCCGTCGCCTTCGGCACACGGCAGCTCCTCGCGCATGTCGAGGTCTCCCTCGCGCGCGCCGAGCAGGAGCGCACCGCGGCGGACGCCGCCAAGGCCCGCCGGGAACAGGAACTGACCGCCGCGCGCACCGCCGGCCGCGACCTGAAGGCCGAGCTCGACAAACTGACGGATTCGGTTCACCGCGGTGAGGTACTCGGGGCCGAGAAGCGGCTGCGTATCGAGCAGCTGGAGTCGAAAGCGCTGGAGGAACTCGGTGTGGAGCCGGCGGGACTGGTCGCGGACTACGGTCCCGATCAGCCCGTGCCGCCCTCGCTCCCCGCCGAGGGCGAGGAACTGCCCGAGGACCCGGAGCACCCGCGCAACCAGCCCCGGACGTTCCACCGCGCCGAGCAGGAGAAACGGCTCAAGTCAGCCGAACGGGCGTACCAGCAACTGGGGAAGGTCAACCCGCTCGCCCTGGAGGAGTTCACCGCGCTGGAGGAACGGCACAAGTTCCTCAGTGAGCAGTTGGAGGACCTCAAGAAGACGCGTGCGGACCTGCTTCAGGTCGTGAAGGAGGTCGACGAGCGCGTCGAACAGGTCTTCACCGAGGCGTACCGGGACACGGCCCGACAGTTCGAGGGGGTCTTCAGCCGTCTCTTCCCGGGCGGCGAGGGCCGGCTGATCCTGACCGACCCCGACAACATGCTCACCACGGGTGTGGACGTGGAGGCGCGTCCTCCGGGCAAGAAGGTCAAGCGGCTCAGCCTGCTCTCGGGTGGTGAGCGCTCACTCACCGCGGTCGCGCTCCTCGTGTCGATCTTCAAGGCCCGGCCCAGCCCGTTCTACGTGATGGACGAGGTCGAGGCGGCGCTCGACGACACCAACCTGCAGCGGCTGATCCGGATCATGCAGGAGCTGCAGGAGGCCTCGCAGCTGATCGTCATCACGCACCAGAAGCGGACGATGGAGGTCGCCGACGCGCTGTACGGCGTCTCCATGCAGGGCGACGGTGTGTCGAAGGTCATCAGCCAGCGTCTGCGCTAGATACGTGTAGCGGGCACCGGTCCTCACCTGGGCTTCTTGCTGACTTCAATACTTGAACAAGTGAGGGCTTCGTGTGTGTCCAGAATTCACAGTTGATGACCGCTTGACTTCGAAACTTGAAGGCATAGTGTCTGCAACGTTGCTTTTACCTTCAGGTGGTGAGCGGCGTGGAGTTGTGCGCCACTGGAACCACCGAGAAGGGCTCGCCCCCACCCCCGGCAGCGAGGCCGGTGGCCCGAGGAGTTACCCGTGACCAGCACTGCGCAGCCACCCAAGTCAGGAGCCCGAGCGGCTCATCCCGAGCATCTCGGCCATGTCATCTTCATCGCCGCGGCGGCTGCCATGGGCGGCTTCCTCTTCGGTTACGACAGCTCCGTGATCAACGGTGCCGTCGAGGCCATCCGGGACCGTTACGACATCGGCTCCGCCGCCCTCGCCCAGGTCATCGCCATCGCCCTGATCGGCTGCGCCATCGGCGCCGCGTACGCCGGCCGGATAGCCGACCGCATCGGCCGCATCCGGGTCATGCAGATCGCCGCCGTGCTGTTCATGGTCAGCGCCGTCGGCTCGGCGCTCCCCTTCGCCCTCTGGGACTTCGCCCTCTGGCGCGTCATCGGCGGCTTCGCCATCGGTATGGCCTCCGTCATCGGCCCCGCCTACATCGCCGAGGTCGCCCCGCCGGCCTACCGCGGACGCCTCGGCTCCTTCCAGCAGGCCGCGATCGTCATCGGCATCGCCATCTCGCAGCTCGTCAACTGGGGCCTGCTGAACGCGGCGGGCGGCGACCAGCGCGGCGAGCTCATGGGCCTCGAAGCCTGGCAGGTCATGCTCGGCGTCATGGTCGTCCCCGCCGTCCTCTACGGCATGCTCTCCTTCGCGATCCCCGAGTCCCCGCGCTTCCTGATCTCCGTCGGCAAGGACGAGCGGGCCCGCGAGATCCTGGCCGAGGTCGAGGGCAAGGAAGTCGACCTGGACGCGCGCGTGCTGGAGATCGAGCACGCCATGAAGAGCGAGCACAAGTCGACGTTCAAGGACCTGCTCGGCGGCGGCGGCTTCTTCTTCAAGCCGATCGTCTGGGTCGGTATCGGCCTCTCGGTCTTCCAGCAGTTCGTCGGCATCAACGTCGCGTTCTACTACTCCTCGACGCTGTGGCAGTCGGTCGGCGTCGACCCGACGGACTCGTTCTTCTACTCCTTCACGACGTCGATCATCAACATCGTCGGCACCGTGATCGCCATGATCTTCGTCGACCGGATCGGCCGCAGGCCGCTCGCGCTCATCGGCTCGGTGGGCATGGTCGTCGGTCTCGCACTGGAGGCCTGGGCGTTCTCCTTCGACCTCGTCGACGGCAAGCTGCCGAGCACGCAGGGCTGGGTCGCGCTGATCGCCGCCCACGTCTTCGTCCTCTTCTTCGCCCTCTCCTGGGGTGTCGTCGTCTGGGTCTTCCTCGGCGAGATGTTCCCGAACAAGATCCGCGCCGCCGCGCTCGGCGTCGCCGCCTCCGCGCAGTGGATCGCCAACTGGGCCATCACCGCGAGCTTCCCGTCGCTGGCCGACTGGAACCTCTCCGCGACCTACGTGATCTACACGGTCTTCGCCGCACTCTCCATCCCCTTCGTGCTCAAGTTCGTGAAGGAGACCAAGGGCAAGACCCTGGAGGAGATGGGCTAGCCCGCAAGGGCTCCCCGAAGCTCGGGGAGAAGGGCCAAGTCCCCGCTGCCCCTCTCCTCGTACCCTCCGCCGCCCCGGCCGGTTCACCGAACCGTCCGGGGCGGCGGTGCCGTACCCGCGCTCGACGTCCTCCGCGGGAACGGTTGCCGCCGCGGCTCAGTCGTCCAGCGCCGGCAGCACCTGCTCCGCGAACAACCGCAGGCTCCGCCACCCCTCCGCCACCGGCATCCCGCCCGCCAGCGGGTGCAGCACCAGGCTGTCCAGGCCCTGCGCCACGCACGCGTCGGGTGTGAGGACGCGGTACACGCCCTCCGCGCGCAGCTCGTCGACCGTCGTGGCGGCCGACTTCACCGCCGAGCGGATGTCACCGGACTGCCAGGAGGCGTACGTCCGCGCCTCGTGCAGGAAGTGGCGGCCGTACTCGGCCCAGGCCCGGTCCGGGTCCTCGGCGATGTGCAGCAGCGGGGTCTCGGCCGCGGGCATCATGGTCCAGCCCTCGGTGCCGTACTCGACGAGCCGGTCCTTGTAGTACGCCTCCAGCTCCGGCAGGTGCGCGCTCGGGAAGAACGGCAGCCCGAGCCGGGCGGCACGGCGGGCCGCGGCCTTGGAGGAGCCGCCGACCAGCAGCAGGGGATGGGGATCGGTGTACGGCCGCGGAGTGACCCGGACCCTGCGGCCCCGGTACTCGAACTCCTCGCCCGTCCACGCCTTCAGCACCGTCTCCAGCAGTTCGTCCTGGAGCCTGCCGCGCCGCTTCCAGTCCACGTCGAAGAGGGCGTACTCCTCGGGCCGGTAACCGATCCCGGCCACGGTGATCAGCCGTCCGCCGCTCAGCAGATCGAGTACGGCGATGTCCTCGGCCAGCCGCAGCGGATCGTGCAGCGGGCCGATGACCGCCGACACGGTGACCGCGATGCGCCGGGTCGCACCGAAGACCGCGCCCGCGAAGGCGAACGGCGAGGGCAGCCAGTTGTTGGCGACCCCGTGGTGCTCCTCCGTCTGCACGGTGGTGATGCCGTGCTCGTCGGCGTACGCGGCCATCTCGACCGCCGCCTTGTAGCGGGCGCTCAGCGACGCGGGCGTGGCGTCGGGGTCGACGAGGTTGAAGCGGACGACCGTCACGGGCATGAGGAGACCCCCTTCGTGGTGTGGAGGGGGACGGTAGCTGACGGTGCGTCAGACGGCCAGAGGTGCGGGCCTTCCCGTGCGGGGGCGCGTCCGTGGTGCCCGGGGGTTGTCGGTGGGCGAGGCCGCGGTCGACGCCGAATATCATGGTTCAGTGCGTTTTGCACCTTAAGGGGGGCGTGAAGCGTCCCGTCTCGCGCCGGGCCGTACCCCTCCTTCGGTGGGGATGGATACTGGACGAGTTATGGAAACCGTCATCCTTGCTGTAGTCATCGCCGTGGTCGTGATCGGCGCGCTCGGCGGGCTCGTCATCGGCAGTCGCAGAAAGAAGCCACTGCCTCCGCAGGCGCCCACCAAGACGCCCGACATCACCGCCCCTCCGGCCGAGCCGCATGTCGGCGACGAGGCCGAGACACCGCGCGACGAACCGCGCCGCACGATCGAGGAGGTGGACCTCCCGGACGCCTCGGCGGCGGCCCCCGTCGTCGTCGAGGAACCGCCCGCACCGGCGATCGAGGTCCCCGAGCCGACCGCCGGCCGGCTCATCCGCCTGCGCGCACGGCTCTCCCGCTCGCAGAACGCGCTCGGCAAGGGGCTGCTCACGCTGCTCTCGCGCGAGCACCTCGACGAGGACACCTGGGAGGAGATCGAGGACACGCTGCTCACCGCCGACGTCGGTGTGCAGCCCACCCAGGAGCTGGTCGAGCGCCTCCGCGAGCGCGTGAAGGTGCTCGGCACCCGCACGCCCGACGAACTGCGCGGGCTGCTGCGCGAAGAGCTGCTCACCCTCCTCGAACCCGGATTCGACCGCGCCGTCAGGACCGACTCGAACCTCGACACCCCCGGCATTGTGATGGTCGTCGGGGTCAACGGCACCGGCAAGACCACCACCACCGGCAAGCTCGCGCGCGTGCTCGTCGCCGACGGCCGTAACGTGGTGCTCGGTGCCGCCGACACCTTCCGTGCCGCGGCCGCCGACCAGCTCCAGACCTGGGGCGAGCGCGTGGGCGCCCGCACCGTACGCGGCCCCGAGGGCGGCGACCCCGCCTCGATCGCCTTCGACGCGGTCAAGGAGGGCATCGAGGAGGGCGCCGACGTCGTCCTCATCGACACCGCGGGCCGGCTTCACACCAAGGCCGGGCTCATGGACGAGCTCGGCAAGGTCAAGCGCGTCGTCGAGAAGCACGCCCCGCTCGACGAGGTGCTCCTCGTCCTCGACGCGACCACCGGGCAGAACGGCCTGGTCCAGGCGCGCGTCTTCGCCGAGGTCGTCGACATCACCGGCATCGTGCTGACCAAGCTCGACGGCACGGCGAAGGGTGGCATCGTCATCGCCGTCCAGCGCGAGCTGGGCGTACCGGTCAAGCTGGTGGGCCTCGGCGAGGGCGCCGACGACCTGGCGCCGTTCGAGCCGGAGGCGTTCGTGGACGCCCTGATCGGCGAGTGACCACTCCCTGGAAGTGACCACTTCCCGAAATCGGTAAGTGCGTGCCAAGAAGCGCCCGGCCCCAAGGTGCAGTTGGGGTCGGGCGCTTCGCTGTGTGAGCCCGAGCGGGCAGCCGCTATGCGCGCGAGCGATGCGCCACGTACGCCAGCGTGCCGAGGAGCAGCCGTGCCTGCGGTGGCCGCGTCGCCGAGTCGAGGGCCGGGGGGCGCAGCCAGCGGACCGGGCCGAGACCGCCGCGGTCGGAGGGCGGGGCCGTGATGTACGCGCCGGGGCCCAGGGCGCCCAGGTCGAGCGCGGCGTCGTCCCAGCCCGTGCGGTAGAGCAGCTCGGGGAGCTCGGCCGCCGCGCCGGGGGCGACGAAGAAGTGGGCGCGGCCGTCCGGCGTCGCGGTCACCGGACCCAGGGGGAGCCCCATGCGCTCCAGGCGGGCGAGGGCCCGTCGGCCGGCGGGCTCGGCGACCTCGATCACGTCGAAGGCGCGGCCGACCGCGAGCATCACCGCGGCGCCCGGGAACTCGGTCCAGGTCTGGGTGGCCTCGTCGAGTGTGGCACCGGCGGGCACGGTCGGTGCGAAGTCCAGCGGATGTGCGCCCGGCGTACGGCAGTCCGTCTTGCCGCACGAACACGCCCCTGCGGACGCCCGTGCGCCGGGCACCACGTCCCAGCCCCACAGCCCGGTGAACTCGGCCACTGAGGTGCACTCCGAAGAGCGGCCGCGGCGGCGTGCGCCGGGCCGGATTTCGCGAATGCCCCGGCTGCTGCCGATCGTGAAGCCCATGCCCCCTCCAACGGGTCCTACGCGCCGGTGGTTACGACCGGTGGTCATGAGACGGAAGCGGAACGTCAGCCCCCGTGCTGCCACTTGGGTGCCGCGCGGTCCTGGCGGCGCCCGGTGGTGCCACGGGTGGTGCGCCCGGCATCGTGCGCCCCGGTGTGCACCGCTCCGCCCACTCCCGGCCGTCCTATGTCAAGTGAATCGCTTGGAGGCGTCCGGGAGTTCATTCGAAGGGGTGGCGAATGGTGGCGTTTCCGGGTTCGCCATGGCCGGAGCAGTGATCGTAGGATTACTTTGAGTGCACGAGTCCTGGGGACGTATGCACTCGTGGGTATGCCGGGGGCAAGTCGGTTTCCCGTTCGAAGGGTGAGAACCACCGGACGCGCGGCCGTATTTACCGGCATTCTGATAGGGCTTGGCGCACGCAGCGTACAAGTGGTCTCAGGGATGGGGGCGTTCCAGTGGGCGGCAACGGCGGAAGCGGGACGACCGCGACTGGCACGGACAAGCGCCCCAATGAGCTGCTGGGCTCGTGGTTTGTGCGCAGCGGCTGGTCGAAGGGCGAACTCGCACGGCAAGTGAACCGCAGGGCCCGCCAGTTGGGGGCCAATCACATCTCCACGGACACCTCGCGCGTACGCCGCTGGCTCGACGGGGAGAATCCGCGCGAACCGATCCCGCGGATCCTGTCCGAGCTCTTCTCCGAGCGCTTCGGCTGTGTGGTCGCCGTCGAGGACCTGGGCCTGCGCGCCGCCCGCCAGTCACCGTCCGTGTCCGGAGTGGACCTCCCCTGGACGGGTCCGCAGACCGTGGCGCTGATCAGCGAGTACTCGCGCAGTGACCTGATGCTGGCGCGGCGCGGCTTCCTCGGCACCTCGCTCGCCCTCGCCGCGGGCCCGTCGCTCATCGAGCCCATGCAGCGCTGGCTCGTGCCCAGCCCCGCCGCCCCGCAGGAGGAGCCCGAATCGGCCGCCGCGGCGCGCCGCGGCGGCCGGCTCTCCAAGCCCGAGCTGGACCTGCTGGAGTCCACCACCGTGATGTTCCGGCAGTGGGACGCCCAGTGCGGCGGCGGCCTGCGCCGCAAGGCGGTCGTCGGCCAGCTCCACGAGGTGACGGACCTGCTCCAGGAGCCCCAGCCCGCAGCCACCACCCGGCGCCTGTTCAAGGTCGCCGCCGAGCTGGCGGAACTCGCGGGCTGGATGAGTTACGACGTGGGGCTCCAGCCCTCCGCCCAGAAGTACTTCGTGCTCGCGCTGCACGCCGCCAAGGAAGCGGGCGACAAGCCGCTCGGCTCGTACGTCCTGTCCAGCATGAGCCGTCAGATGATCCACCTCGGCCGGCCCGACGACGCACTGGAACTGATCCACCTCGCGCAGTACGGAAGCCGCGACTGCGCGAGCCCGCGCACCCAGTCGATGCTGTATGCGATGGAGGCCCGCGCCTACGCCAACATGGGCCAGCCCGGAAAGTGCAAGCGGGCCGTCCGGATGGCCGAGGACACCTTCGAGGACGTCCTCGAATTCGACGAGCCCGAGCCCGACTGGATCCGCTTCTTCTCCGAGGCCGAGCTGCACGGCGAGAACTCCCACTCCTACCGCGACCTCGCCTACGTCGCAGGCCGCAGCCCCACGTACGCCTCGATGGCCGAGCCGGTGATGCAGCAGGCCGTCGACCTCTTCGCCAAGGACGCCGAGCACCAGCGGTCGTACGCACTGAACCTCATCGGCATGGCCACCGTGCACCTGCTGCAGCGCGAGCCCGAGCGGAGCACGGTTTTGGCCAAGGAGGCGATGGCGGTCGCCAAGAAGGTGCGCTCCGAGCGTGTGAACACTCGTATCCGAAAGACGGTCGACACGGCCGTCCGCGACTTCGGGGGTCTCGCCGAGGTCATCGACCTCACCGAACAGCTCGCCGTCGACCTGCCCGAGACCGCCGAGGCGGTCTGAGGAAACCCCGGGCCCACCAGGCAGAACCCAAGGGCCCACTGGACCCCGGCCGCGGCCGGCCATCCCGAACCGACCGACTCGGCTCCCCCCATGCCAGGTCATCGGATGGCCGTCCGCGGCCGGTTTTCGCGGCTCCGGGGAAGGTTGCGCCACGATAACGATCGCTTGGCCCGACATCAGCCAGTTCATGGACGCGTAACACGCAAGGCGCCTTCGTCACCGCGGCGAAACATCGAGGGGCGTCGACCGAAACCGCGCTGCGCCAATCTCATGGCGCATAACCGGCCCGCCCCTCATACCGCTCTCAGGCTTCGCCCGCACGGGGCCGTACCAATGACGAGGAGACGCCGATGGCACCAGCCATCACCCTTGCCGCAGAAGCGCCCAAGCTTTCTGCCGCCAACACAGGGTTCATGCTCATCTGTTCCGCCCTGGTGCTGATCATGACGCCCGGCCTTGCCTTCTTCTACGGAGGCATGGTCCGCGTCAAGAGCACGCTGAACATGCTGATGATGAGCTTCATCAGCATAGGGATCGTCACCATCCTGTGGGTGCTGTACGGCTTCTCCATGGCCTTCGGTACGGACTCCGGCAGCGTGATCGGCTGGAACTCGGACTGGGTCGGCCTCAGCAAGATCGGTCTGACGGACCTGTGGCCCGGCTACACCATCCCGATCTTCGTCTTCATGGTCTTCCAGATGATGTTCGCCATCATCACGCCGGCCCTGATCAGCGGTGCGCTCGCCGACCGCGTGAAGTTCACCGCCTGGGCGCTGTTCGTCGCCCTGTGGGCCACGGTCGTCTACTTCCCCGTCGCCCACTGGGTCTGGGGCACCGGCGGCTGGGCCTTCGAGCTGGGTGTGATCGACTTCGCCGGTGGTACGGCGGTGCACATCAACGCGGGTGCCGCGGCGCTCGGCGTGATCCTCGTCATCGGCAAGCGCGTCGGCTTCAAGAAGGACCCGATGCGCCCGCACAGCCTCCCGCTGGTCATGCTCGGCGCCGGTCTGCTGTGGTTCGGCTGGTTCGGATTCAACGCCGGCTCGTGGCTCGGCAACGACGACGGCGTCGGCGCGCTGATGTTCGTCAACACGCAGATCGCCACCGCCGCCGCCATGCTGGCCTGGCTCGCCTACGAGAAGATCCGCCACGGCGCGTTCACCACCCTCGGTGCCGCCTCCGGCGCGGTCGCCGGTCTGGTCGCGATCACCCCGTCCGGTGGTGCGGTCACCCCGATCGGCGCGATCGCCGTCGGCGCCATCGCCGGTGTGGTCTGCGCCATGGCGGTCGGCCTCAAGTACAAGTTCGGCTACGACGACTCGCTCGACGTCGTCGGTGTCCACCTGGTCGGCGGTGTCATCGGCTCCCTGCTGATCGGCTTCTTCGCCAGCGGCAAGGGCCAGTCCACCGCGACGGGCGTCTTCTACGGCAACCACTCCTTCGACCAGCTGTGGAAGCAGTGCGCCGGTGTCTTCGCCGTCCTCGCCTACTCGCTCGTCGCCTCCGCCATCCTCGCCTTCCTGATCGACAGGACGATCGGCATGCGGGTCACCGAGGACGAGGAGATCGCGGGCATCGACCAGGCCGAGCACGCCGAGACCGCATACGACTTCAGCGGCGCGGGCGGCGGAGCGGCCCGCAGCGCCGCACCGAGCCCGGCCCAGGACGCGGCGACCAAGAAGGTGGACGCATGAAGCTCATCACCGCCGTCGTGAAGCCTCACCGGCTCGACGAGATCAAGGAGGCCCTGCAGGCCTTCGGGGTCCACGGACTGACGGTCACCGAAGCCAGCGGCTACGGTCGGCAGCGGGGCCACACGGAGGTCTACCGCGGCGCCGAGTACACGGTCGATCTGGTTCCCAAGATCCGTATCGAGGTACTGGCCGAGGACGACGACGCCGAACAGCTCATCGAGGTCATCGTGAAGGCCGCCCGAACCGGCAAGATCGGTGACGGCAAGGTCTGGTCCCTCCCGGTCGAGACGGCCGTGCGGGTCCGGACCGGCGAGCGCGGCCCGGACGCGCTCTGAACGGACCGGCTCAAAAGAAGAGAAAGACAGGAGTCGCTGGGTGACGAGTACGGACACGCGTACGGATGCAGAGGACTCGGGACCCAGCGGCTATGCGGCGGCCCGGCTGCGCCTCCTCCAGGAGGGGGCGCAGTCCGGGCCGCCGCGCCGTGCGGCCCTCGCCGAACTGACGGACGACTGGCTCACCGGCCTGTTCACCGCCGGCACCGAGGGACTGCGCGGCGCGTCGCTCGTCGCCGTCGGCGGCTACGGACGCGGCGAGCTCTCCCCGCGCAGCGACCTCGACCTGCTGCTCCTGCACGACGGCAGCGACGCCGGCGCGGTCGCCGCCCTGGCAGACCGCATCTGGTACCCCGTCTGGGACCTCGGCCTCGCCCTCGACCACTCCGTCCGCACGCCGGCCGAGGCACGCAAGACCGCCGGCGAGGACCTCAAGGTCCAGCTGGGCCTGCTGGACGCCCGCCACCTCGCGGGCGACCCCGCCCTCACCGCCGGACTGCGCACGGCCGTCCTCGCCGACTGGCGCAACCAGGCGCCGAAACGGCTCCCCGAACTCCAGGAACTCTGTGCCGAGCGGGCCGAGCGGCAGGGCGAGCTGCAGTACCTGCTGGAACCCGACCTGAAGGAGGCACGCGGCGGCCTGCGCGACACGACCGCACTGCGTGCCGTCGCCGCCTCCTGGCTCGCCGACGCGCCGCGCGAAGGGCTCGCCGACGCCCAGCGCCGCCTGCTCGACGTCCGCGACGCCCTCCACCTGGCCACCGGCCGCGCCACCGACCGGCTGTCCCTCCAGGAACAGGACCAGGTCGCCGCGGAACTCGGCCTGCTGGACGCCGACACACTGCTGCGCCAGGTCTACGAAGCGGCGCGTGTCGTGTCCTACGCGAGCGACGTGACATGGCGCGAGGTCGGGCGGGTGCTGCGATCACGTGCCGTGCGCCCGCGTCTGCGCGCCATGCTGGGCGGCGGCAAGCCCGTCGCCGAACGCTCGCCGCTCGCCGAGGGTGTGGTCGAGCAGGACGGCGAGGTGGTGCTCGCACGCGCCGCGCGCCCCGAGCGCGACCTCGTGCTCCCGTTGCGCGCCGCGGCCGCCGCCGCGCAGTCCGGACTCCCGCTCTCCCTGCACGCCGTACGGCGCATGGCCGCCACCGCGCGTCCGCTGCCCACGCCCTGGCCCGCCGAGGCGCGCGAACAGCTCGTCACGCTGCTCGGCTCGGGCCGCCCGACCATCGAGGTCTGGGAGGCGCTGGAGGCGGAGGGCCTGATCACCCGCCTGCTGCCCGACTGGGAGCGGGTCCGCTGCCGCCCGCAGCGCAACGCCGTGCACATCTGGACCGTCGACCGGCACCTCATCGAGACGGCGGTCCGCGCCTCCGAGCTGACCCGCCGGGTGGGCCGCCCCGACCTGCTCCTCGTCGCCTCCCTGCTGCACGACATCGGCAAGGGCTGGCCCGGCGACCACTCCGTCGCCGGCGAGATCATCGCCAGGGACGTCGCCGCACGCATCGGCTTCGACCGCGCGGACGTCGCCGTCCTCGCCACCCTCGTACGCCACCACCTGCTCCTCGTCGAGACGGCGACCCGGCGCGACCTGGAGGACCCGGCGACGGTCCGCTCCGTCGCCGAGGCCGTCGGCTCCCAGGGCACCCTGGAACTGCTGCACGCGCTCACCGAGGCGGATGCGCTGGCCACCGGACCGGCCGCCTGGTCCTCGTGGCGCGGCTCCCTGGTCGCCGACCTCGTCAAGCGGGTCGCCGCCCTGCTCGCCGGGGACGACCCCGAGGAGCCGGAGGCCCTCGCGCCCACGGCCGAGCAGGAACGGCTCGCGATCGAGGCGTTCCGCACCGGCGGGCCCGTGCTGGCCCTGCGCGCACAGACGGAACCGCCCGCCGAGGAGACCGAGGCCCCCGGCGACCCGGAACCCCTGGGTGTCGAACTCGTCATCGCCGTGCCCGACCAGCCCGGCGTGCTCCCGGCGGTCGCCGGCGTCCTCGCCATGCACCGTCTGACCGTGCGCACGGCCGAACTGCGCGCCCTGGACCTCCCCGACGACGTCGAGGGCTCCGTCCTGCTCCTGAACTGGCGCGTGGCCGCCGAGTACGGCTCGCTCCCGCAGGCCGCCCGACTGCGCGCCGACCTCGTCCGCGCCCTCGACGGCTCCCTGGACATCGCCGGCCGCCTCGCCGAGCGCGACGCCGCCTACCCGCGGCGCCGCGGCGTGGTGGCACCGCCGGCCCGGGTGACCGTCGCCCCGGCCGCCTCCCGGCACGCCACCGTGATCGAGGTGCGCGCGCACGACGCCCCCGGGCTGCTGCACCGCATCGGCCGGGCCCTGGACCAGGCGAACGTCCAGGTGCGCAGCATGCACGTCTCCACACTCGGCGCGAACGCCGTGGACGCCTTCTACGTCACCGGTCCCAAGGGCGCGCCGCTGCCGGGGGAGGAGGCGGCCTCCGTGGCACGTGCGCTGGAGGAGACGCTGCGCGGCTGAGTGGCTCGGGTTCCGTACGGTGCGGGGCCGGAGCGTCCGGTTCCGTACGGGATCGGGGGCCGGCCCCGGTCTCGTACAACCGCGGTGGAGACCCCACCACACGCGGCCAGATACCCTGGAGGGCGATTCCCATCGCCCCCGACCCCTGAGGACCGACGAGCGCCGTGTTCGATACTCTCTCCGATCGCCTCTCAGCGACGTTCAAGAACCTGCGGGGCAAGGGCCGACTGTCCGAAGCCGACATCGACGCCACCGCACGCGAGATCCGTATCGCGCTCCTTGAGGCCGACGTGGCCCTCCCGGTCGTGCGGACCTTCATCAAGAACGTCAAGGAGCGCGCGCTCGGTAGCGATGTCTCCAAGGCGCTGAACCCCGCCCAGCAGGTCCTGAAGATCGTGAACGAGGAACTCGTCACGATCCTCGGCGGTGAGACCCGCCGCCTGCGGTTCGCCAAGAACCCGCCGACCGTGATCATGCTCGCGGGTCTGCAGGGTGCCGGTAAGACGACCCTCGCGGGCAAGCTCGGCAAGTGGCTGAAGGACCAGGGCCACTCGCCGCTCCTCGTCGCCGCCGACCTCCAGCGCCCGAACGCCGTGAACCAGCTGAGCGTCGTCGCCGAGCGCGCGGGCGTCGCCGTCTACGCGCCCGAGCCGGGCGACGGCGTCGGCGACCCGGTCAAGGTCGCCAAGGACTCCATGGAGTTCGCGAAGACGAAGGTCCACGACATCGTGATCGTGGACACCGCGGGCCGCCTGGGCATCGACCAGGAGCTGATGCAGCAGGCCGCGGACATCCGCGACGCCGTCAGCCCCGACGAGATCCTCTTCGTCGTCGACGCGATGATCGGCCAGGACGCGGTCAACACGGCCGAGTCCTTCCGGGACGGCGTCGGCTTCGACGGCGTGGTCCTCTCCAAGCTCGACGGTGACGCCCGCGGTGGCGCCGCCCTGTCGATCGCCTCCGTGACCGGCAAGCCGATCATGTTCGCGTCGAACGGCGAGAAGCTCGACGACTTCGACGCCTTCCACCCTGACCGGATGGCCTCCCGCATTCTCGACATGGGTGACCTGCTCACCCTGATCGAGCAGGCGGAGAAGACGTTCAGTCAGGAAGAGGCCGAGAAGATGGCCTCCAAGCTGGCGTCCAAGAAGGGCCAGGACTTCACCCTGGACGACTTCCTGGCCCAGATGGAGCAGGTCAGGAAGATGGGCAGCATCAGCAAGCTGCTCGGCATGCTGCCCGGCATGGGCCAGATCAAGGACCAGATCAACAACCTCGACGAGCGCGACGTCGACCGCACGGCCGCCATCATCAAGTCGATGACCCCGGCCGAGCGCCAGGATGCGGCGATCATCAACGGCTCGCGCCGCGCCCGTATCGCCAAGGGTTCCGGCGTAGAGGTCAGCGCCGTGAAGAACCTGGTCGAGCGGTTCTTCGAGGCCCGCAAGATGATGTCCCGCATGGCCCAGGGCGGTGGCATGCCGGGGATGCCCGGGATGCCGGGCATGGGCGGCGGCCCCGGCCGTACGAAGAAGAAGGTCAAGCAGGCCAAGGGCAAGCAACGCTCCGGCAACCCGATGAAGCGCAAGCAGCAGGAGCTGGAGGAGGCCCAGCGCCGCGAGGCCGGGGCCCAGCCGGGCGGCAACGCGTTCGGGCTGCCCCAGCAGGCGGAGGACTTCGAGCTGCCGGACGAGTTCAAGAAGTTCATGGGCTAGTTCACCGGCCGGTTCACGGGCTGACGACTCGTCCTGTACGTCCTTGGGGGCGCCCCTCTCCGGAGGGGCGCCCCCGGTGCGTTCTGCGGGTGCCGGTGCCTGCCTCGTGTCGTAACGTCCGCATATGAGCAACCCTGTGCCGCCACGCAAGACCCCGGAGAAGCCGTGGCGTACCGAGGGCACTCCCGAGGAGCCGCCGAAGCCGCCGTCCGGCGGGAGGAGACCCTTTCGGGGCGGCTGGTGGAACCTGGCCCTCACCGCGCTGATCGTCTTCCTCATCGCCAACCTCGTGCTGTCGTTCTTCAACGAGGGCGACGAGCCGACGATCTCGTACACGGAGTTCAGCAAGCAGGTCGACGGCGGCAACGTCACGAAGATCTACTCCAAGGGCGACGCGATCCAGGGGCAGCTCAAGGACGCCCAGGACAACCCGGAGGGCGACGGGAAGTACACCAAGTTCAAGACCCAGCGCCCGTCCTTCGCGGACGACCAGCTCTGGGAGGACCTGACCAAGCACGACGTCACGGTCACCGCGGAACCGGTCGTCCAGCACCGCAGCTTCCTCGCCAACCTGCTGATCTCGCTGGCCCCGATGCTGCTCCTGGTCGTGCTGTGGCTCTTCATCGCGCGCCGTATGCGGTCGGGCCTGGGCGGCGGCGCGGGCGGCATGCTCGGCCGCAAGGCGCCTCCCAAGCCGGTGGAACTGGAGCCCGGGTCCCAGCGCACCACGTTCGAGGACGTGGCCGGGATCGACGAGGTCGAGGGCGAACTCAACGACGTCGTGGACTTCCTCAAGAACCCGGACGCCTACCGGAAGATGGGCGCCAAGATGCCCCGCGGTGTGCTGCTGGCCGGCCCGCCCGGCACCGGCAAGACCCTGCTGGCGCGGGCGGTCGCGGGGGAGGCGGGCGTTCCGTTCTTCTCGGCCTCGGCCTCCGAGTTCATCGAGATGATCGTGGGCGTCGGTGCCTCACGCGTCCGCGAACTGTTCGCGGAGGCCCGTAAGGTGGCCCCCTCGATCATCTTCATCGACGAGATCGACACCATCGGACGGGCCCGCGGCGGCGGCGCCGGCATGGGCGGCCACGACGAGCGCGAGCAGACGCTGAACCAGATCCTCACCGAGATGGACGGCTTCTCCGGCTCGGAGGGCGTGATCGTCATCGCGGCGACCAACCGCGCCGACGTCCTCGACCCGGCGCTGACCCGCCCGGGCCGCTTCGACCGGGTCGTCAACGTCTCCCCGCCCGACCGCGGCGGCCGCGAGGCGATCCTGGAGATCCACACTCGCAGCATCCCGCTCGGCCAGGACGTCGACCTCGCCCAGGTGGCGCGCACGACCCCGGGCATGACCGGCGCGGAACTGGCCAACCTCGCCAACGAGGCCGCCCTCCTCGCGGTCAAGCGCCAGCAGGACCAGGTGACACAGACCGACCTCTCCGAGGCACTGGAGAAGGTGCAGCTCGGAGCCGAACGCTCGCTCGTCATGTCCGACGAGGAACGGCGCCGGACGGCGTACCACGAGAGCGGCCACGCCCTGCTGGGCATGCTGCAGCCCGGCGCCGACCCCGTCCGCAAGATCACCATCGTGCCGCGCGGCCGGGCCCTCGGCGTGACGCTGTCGACGCCGGACTCGGACAGGTACGCGTACACCGAGGAGTACCTGCGTGGCCGGATCATCGGCGCGCTGGGCGGCATGGCGGCGGAACAGGTCGTCTACGGAGTCATCACGACCGGCGCCGAGAACGACCTGGAGCAGGTCACCAACATCGCCCGCGGCATGGTCGCGCGCTGGGGCATGAGCGAACGGGTGGGCCGCCTGTCGGCGCTCCCCAACGACGCCCAGCAGGCCTACGGCCTCGCGGCGGCCCCGCAGACCCTCGACGCCATCGACGGCGAGATGCGGCGCATCGTCGACGAGTGCTACGAGGAGGCGCGCCGCAAACTGCGCGACCACCGGGGCCAACTGGACGCGCTCGCCGGGGCGCTCCTGGAGAACGAGACCCTGGAGGAGGCGGACGCGTACCGCATCGCGGGGGTCACACGGCTGACGAAGGACGCGTAGCCGGGAATCGACGCGTAGCCGGGAAGCGGCAGTGAGATGCGTAGGGCCCCGGACCGGGCGGTCCGGGGCCCTACGCCGTGCCTGCGGCGGCTACTTGGCGGCGGTGTTGGCGAACTTCCAGATGTACGGCTCGCCGTCCTCCTCGGACCAGTGGATCTCCGCGTTCTTCGCGCTCGCGGGGATCAGGTAGGCCTCGCAGAAGGTGTGGCTCTCGCCCTGCTTCCAGCTCTCGACGTCGTAGGCGTCCTCGCAGCCCGGTACGCCCTCGGTGGAGGAGCCGATGAGGATCGCGCCGCGCTGTCCGTCGGCCCAGACGGTGGCGTTGTCGTTCGCGTCGGACGAGCTCGTGATGGCCGGTCCGCTCTTGTGCGTGAACTTGACGTGGGCGATGGCGAGCACCTTGCCCTTGGCGTCCTTCTTGTCCTGGACGAGCTTCGCCGCCTCGGCCTCGGTGCCGATGTCGACCTTCGTGGCGAGGACGTCGTAGGTGACCACGCCCTCCTCCTCTTTGACCTTCCCCGTGGCGCTCTCGCCGCTTGCCATCTCGCCTCCGGACGCGGCCTCGGACTTCGAGGCCTTGGCTGCCGGAGTGGCCGTGCTCTTCGCGTCGGCGTCCGCCTTGTCGTCCCCGCCGCCGCAGGCGGTGAGCGAGAGGGCGAGGACGGCGACGGGCGCGGCGAGGCGCAGCGCGGTCTTGTGGTGCAGCAAAACAGCTCCTGTATGCAGATGTGTTGTCCCCCGGGCGGTCCGAAAGGCTATGGGGGAGGCGTGCCACTTGGCGAAACGAGAAGCATCCTCGTCCGCTTTCTTCACACCCTTCACACATGCATCGGAGAAATCGCGGCGCGCTCCGAACTTCCCGGACCGGGCGCGCAGTTCAGGGAGTCCGGGCGATCAGGTACCGGAACACGTTGGGCATCCACACCGTTCCGTCCCGCCGCTGATGCGGATGCAGTGCCTCCGTCAGCTCCTTGTCGACCTGTGCCTGGTCCGTCGCGTCGACCGCCGCGTCGAACAGGCCCGTCGACAGCAGCCCCCGCACCGCGCTGTCCATGTCGGCGTACCCGAAGGGGCAGGACACCCGCCCGGAGCCGTCCGGCTTGAGACCGGCCCGCTGGGCGACCTCCTCCAGGTCGTCGCGCAGAGCGGGCCGCCAACTGCCGGCGCTGCGCAGCGGATCCGCCAGCTTGGTGGCGACGCGGAGCACGGCCGAGGTGGCGCACCGCTCCGGCGGGCCCCACCCGGCGAGGACGACGGGCGTACCGCGCTCGGTGAGGGGCGCGGCCGACTCCAGCAGCGTGCCGAGCCCTTCGGAGTCGCGCGCCAGGCACCCGATCGGCTCGAAGGCGGTCACCAGGTTGTACGCGGGCGTCTCCGCGCCGGCCGCGTCCACGGGGGAGCCGTCGATGATCCGGGTGTCGCCGCACGCGCGCGTGCCCCACGCCCCCGGCAGCAGGCGCTCCCGTGCGAGAGCCAGCCGCTCGGGTGCCGAGGAGTCGACACCGGTGACCGCGGCGCCCCTGGACGCCGCTATCAGCAGGGCGAGCCCCGAACCGCAGCCCAGGCCCAGCAGTCGCGTTCCGGCACCCACTTCGAGCCGCTCGTAGACGGCCTCGTAGAGCGGTACCAGCATCCGCTCCTGGATCTCGGCCCAGTCACGCGCGCGTGCACACGGATTCACGCGGGGCGCCGGTCCCGCGTGAGGGCGGTGTGGCCGCACGAGCGTAGGTGTCATCGAAAGCGCCCCAATCTGCCGAGAGTTGCTCCTGTGCCCCGTTGGTCCGCCCCCGTGCAGTGCGCTCGCACTCCCCCCGTATGCCAGGAAACTCCGCGCCCGTCGTGGCGTCCAGGGGTCGTCAGGCCTCTCCTTGTGCGACACCTGTGCGCACTTTTCGAGTGCCGCTCCCGGGGATCTTCGAGTGACCCTCCTGGGGGGTCTTGGAACGCCCCTTCGGGGGATAAGCGATTGCCCTTGCCGGGACCCGCCCCCGTAGCATGCGCGCCATGGCAAAGGCACCTGTTCTCACGCCCAGGGCGGACGATTTCCCCCGCTGGTACCAGGACCTGATCAACAAGGCCGAGCTTGCGGACAACGGGCCGGTGCGGGGCACCATGGTCATCCGGCCGTACGGGTATGCGCTGTGGGAGCGGATGCAGCAGGAGATGGATGCCCGCATCAAGGAGACGGGCACCCAGAACGCGTACTTCCCGCTTCTGATCCCGCAGTCGTACCTCACCAAGGAGGCCGACCACGTCGAGGGCTTCGCGCCCGAACTCGCCGTGGTCACGCACGGCGGCGGCAAGGAGCTCGAGGAGCCCGCCGTGGTCCGCCCCACCTCCGAGATGATCGTCAACGACTACTTCTCCAAGTGGGTGCAGAGCTATCGCGACCTGCCCCTGCTGATCAACCAGTGGGCGAACGTGGTGCGTTGGGAACTGCGGCCGCGCCTGTTCCTGCGGACCACCGAGTTCCTGTGGCAGGAGGGACACACCGCGCACGCCACGTACGAGGAGGCGCGCGACTTCGCCGCCCGCATCCATCGGAAGGTCTACGAGGACTTCATGGTGAACGTCCTCGCCATGGACGTCGTTCCCGGCCGCAAGACCGTCAAGGAGCGCTTCGCGGGCGCCGTCAACACCCTCACGCTCGAAGGGATGATGGGCGACGGCAAAGCCCTCCAGATGGCCACCAGCCACGAGCTGGGCCAGAACTTCGCCAAGGCCTTCCAGACCCGGTACCTGTCGAGGGAAGGCAAGCAGGAACTGGTCTGGCAGACCTCCTGGGGCTCGACCACCCGCATGATCGGCGCCCTGGTGATGATGCACGGCGACGACAACGGCCTGCGTGTGCCGCCGCGTCTCGCCCAGGTCCAGGCCGTTGTCCTCGCGATCAAGGGCGATGACGCGGTTCTGGCCAAGGTCCACGAAATCGGCGACAGGCTCAGGGCGGCGGGCGTACGCGTCCAGGTGGACGACCGCACCGACACCCCTTTCGGGCGCCGCGCCGTCGACTGGGAACTCAAGGGCGTACCCGTACGCATCGAGGTCGGACCCCGTGACCTGGAGAACGGCACCGCGATGCTCGTCCGCCGGATTCCCGGCGGCAAGGAGCCGGTGGCGATCGACGCCCTTGCGGAACTGCTCCCCACTTTCCTCGAAGAGGACCAGGTACTGCTGCTGCGGCAGTCGCGCGAGCGCCGCGAGTCCCGTACGTCGGACGTGGCCACGTTCGACGAGGCCGTCGAGGTCGCCGCCGCCGGCGGCTGGGCGCGCATTCCATGGGCCGACCTCGGAGAAGAGGGCGAGGCCGGGCTCGCCGCGCACTCGGCGACCGTACGGTGTCTGGTCACCGCCGACGGGTCGGTGCCCGACGCGGACGACGCACCCGGTAACGTCGCGGTCGTCGCACGCGCTTACTGAGTGGGGCCGTTCCTCGGCGAGACCGACCGAAACGCCTCTTGCGCATCCGATGACCCCAGGTGCCCCGGCGCGCGGACATCGTGTACACGCTGGGACGTACGGGTTACTACGTACCGGCTAGGTGTGAACTGTGAGGCTTCTCCGCAGATCAGCGCACCCGCCCTCGTCCGGACGCATCAGCGGCAACTGACGGGTACGTGCAAATTATTTGGGATGGCCCGGAATAGGAACACAGAGGCACTCCGGCTCGTTGTCATTACGTGAGCACGACACCACCTGTTCTCGCCGCAGAGCTGGCAGGGGCGTGGGCCGACATTCAGCGGCACCACTCCGAGCTGCCGGATCTTGCCGCGCCAGAGTCCCTGATCGGAGAGTCGTCGTCCGCCTGCGGGCACGAACTCTCCTTCGAACGACTGCTTCACGAGGCAGTCCACGGCATCGCCGCCGCCCGAGGAGTCCGCGACACCTCGCGCGCCGGCCGGTACCACAACCGCAGATTCCTCGCGATCGCCGAGGAGCTGGGCCTGGACCACCCCGAGGAACCGCATCCCAGCAGCGGCTTCTCACTGGTCACGCTCAACCCCGAGGCGAAGCGCCGCTACCGCCCGACGATCGAGCGGCTGCAGCGCGCCCTCAAGGCACACACCGTCGCGACAGCCGCGGACACCGCCCGCAGCTTCCGTGGCCCGGCCGCCCGGCACGGCTCCTCCGGAGGAGGTGTCCGTGTCAAGGCGGTGTGCGACTGCGGTCGCAATGTCCGGGTCGTTCCGTCCGTCCTGGCTCAGGCACCGATCATGTGCGGAGGGTGCGGGAAGCCCTTCCGGATCCCCGAGGTGGTCGGCGCGGCGGCCGGCTGAGCGGCACCCCGCGGGCGCCGGGCTGCGCAGTCGTCCGGCCGCGTTCTGCAACGGCATCTCGTGGATGCCGCTTCACGCGACCGGCGTCGGCTCACCCCGGCGCCGGACGCCGCCCGGCCGCAGGTCGCTGCAGGCTGCCCCGGTCAAGTCGCCCCGCCAGGATGTGGCACAATGGCTAGCTGTACTCGACAGCCGCACAGGACCCCTCTCTCCTCCGGCTGACGCGTCCATCGGGCACTCGGGTACCGCAACCCCACGCGGCAATCTGCCGTGCCCAACCACGTCAAGACCAGGAGACACCACTTCCGTGGCAGTCAAGATCAAGCTGAAGCGTCTGGGCAAGATCCGTTCGCCTCACTACCGCATCGTCGTCGCCGACTCCCGTACCCGCCGTGACGGCCGGGCCATCGAGGAGATCGGTCTGTACCACCCGGTGCAGAACCCCTCGCGCATCGAGGTCGACTCGGACCGCGCGCAGTACTGGCTGGGTGTCGGCGCGCAGCCGACCGAGCCCGTTCTCGCGATCCTGAAGCTGACCGGCGACTGGCAGAAGTTCAAGGGCCTGCCCGCCCCGGCTCCGCTGCTCGTGGCCGAGCCGAAGGCCGCGCGCCCCCTCTTCGACGCCCTGGGCGGCGACGACGAGGGCAAGGGTGAGGCCATCACCCAGAAGAAGAAGGCTGAGAAGAAGGACGAGGCCCCCGCCGAGTCCGCGTCGACCGAGGCCTGAGCATGCTCGAGGAGGCTCTCGAGCACCTCGTGAAGGGCATCGTCGACAACCCCGACGACGTGCAGGTCGCCTCGCGTGACCTGCGCCGCGGACGCGTCCTCGAGGTTCGGGTGCACCCCGACGACCTCGGCAAGGTGATCGGTCGCAACGGCCGCACCGCGCGCGCTCTGCGCACCGTCGTGGGCGCAATCGGCGGCCGCGGTGTCCGCGTCGACCTCGTCGACGTGGACCACGTCCGCTGACGTAGCAGCAGCACCGGCTCGGGCCGGGGAGGGCCATTGGGCCGTCCCCGGCCCGTAGTCGTCTACGCAGTAATGCCGTAGGCACACGACAGGAGATACAGAGAAGTGCAGCTCGTAGTCGCGCGAGTGGGCCGCGCCCACGGCATCAAGGGCGAGGTCACCGTCGAGGTGCGTACCGACGAGCCGGAGCTGCGGCTCGGCCCCGGTGCCGTACTGGCCACCGATCCGGCCTCCACCGGACCGCTGACCATCGAGACCGGCCGCGTGCACAGCGGCCGCCTCCTGCTGCGCTTCGAGGGCGTACGCGACCGGACCGCCGCCGAGGCTCTGCGCAACACCCTCCTCATCGCCGAGGTCGACCCGGACGCGAAGCCCGAGGACCCCGAGGAGTACTACGACCACCAGCTCATGGACCTGGACGTCGTCACCGTCGACGGCACCGAGGTCGGGCGGATCACCGAGATCTCGCACCTGCCCTCGCAGGACCTGTTCGTCGTGGAGCGCGCCGACGGCAGCGAAGTGCTCATCCCGTTCGTCGAGGAGATCGTCACCGAGATCGACCTGTCGGAGCAGCGCGCGGTCATCGACCCGCCGCCGGGCCTGATCGACGACCACGCCGAGATCGCCGCCCCCGAGGAGGAGGCGTGATGCGGCTCGACGTCGTCACGATCTTCCCCGAGTACCTCGACCCCCTGAACGTCTCGCTCGTCGGCAAGGCACGCGCGCGTGGACAGCTGAATGTGCACGTGCATGATCTGCGGGAGTGGACCTACGACCGGCACAACACGGTCGACGACACCCCCTACGGCGGCGGCCCCGGCATGGTCATGAAGACCGACCCCTGGGGCGACGCGCTGGACTCCGCCCTCGCGGACGGCTACGAGACGGGCTCCCAGGGCCCGGTCCTCGTCGTACCCACCCCCAGTGGGCGCCCCTTCACCCAGGAACTCGCCGTCGAACTCTCCGAGCGGCCCTGGCTGGTCTTCACACCCGCCCGCTACGAAGGCATCGACCGCCGCGTCATCGACGAGTACGCGACCAGGATGCCCGTGTACGAGGTGTCCATCGGCGACTACGTCCTCGCAGGCGGCGAGGCTGCCGTCCTCGTGATCACCGAGGCCGTGGCCCGACTCCTGCCGGGCGTGCTCGGCAACGCCGAGTCGCACCGGGACGACTCCTTCGCCCCCGGAGCCATGGCCAACCTCCTGGAGGGGCCCGTCTACACCAAGCCCCCGGCATGGCGCGGCCGCGAGATCCCCGAGGTGTTGCTCAGCGGCCACCACTCCAAGATCGCCCGCTGGCGCCGCGACGAGGCCCTGCGCCGCACGGCGGCCAACCGCCCCGACCTCATCGAGCGCTGCGAGCCCTCGGCTTTCGACAAGAAGGACCGCGAAATGCTCTCCATCCTGGGCTGGGCACCGGACCCCGAAGGCGCTGCCCACGGTCGATTTTGGCGCAGGCCAGAGGTCGTGGGAGACTAGGTCGCTGTTGTACGTCGTCCGGCGCGCGCCCCTGCCACAGGGGGACACGACGCCCGCCCCGACGAGGGACAGCACATCTCCTGGAAAAACTACTTCCGCGGATGACCTGTGGCATCAGCGAAGAAAGCAGACGAAATGTCTCACCTGCTCGACTCCGTCGACAACGCGTCGCTGCGCAGCGACATCCCGGCCTTCCGCCCGGGTGACACCGTCAACGTCCACGTCCGCGTCATCGAGGGCAACCGCTCCCGTGTGCAGCAGTTCAAGGGCGTAGTCATCCGTCGCCAGGGCGCCGGTGTCCGCGAGACCTTCACGGTCCGCAAGGTCTCCTTCTCGGTCGGCGTCGAGCGCACCTTCCCGGTGCACACCCCGATCGTCGAGAAGATCGAGCTCGTCACCAAGGGTGACGTGCGTCGCGCCAAGCTGTACTACCTGCGCGAGCTGCGCGGCAAGGCCGCGAAGATCAAGGAGAAGCGCGAGCGCTGAGTTCGCGTCGCCGGTCGCGAGCCGCAGGCGAGCGAACCGGCAAAAAGGTGTCACAGCGGGGCCGGATAACATCGGGCCCCGATGGACACCGAAGCACAGCACCTGGAGCGCGACCGCTCCTCCCGTCCTTCCGACTCCGAGGAGACCTCGGACACCGAAGGGCCGGAGGACCGGTCGCGCTTCGCGTTGCTCTCCCGGGTCGCCGAATGGCTCCCTGGTGGCCGGATCACCCTGACCGGGCTGGTCTGCCTGCTGTTTCTGCTGATCCTCAGCACCTTCGTGATGCAGCCGTTCCAGATCCCCAGCAGCTCCATGGAGCAGGGATTGAGGATCGGGGACCGCGTTCTCGTAAATAAGTTGGCGTACCGTTTCGGTTCCGAGCCGCAGCGGGGCGATGTCGTTGTGTTCGACGGCACTGGCTACTTCGGGAACGCCGACTACATCAAGCGCGTCGTCGGTGTAGGGGGAGACCATGTGGTCTGCTGCGACAAGGAGGGGAGGCTCAAGGTGAACGGCCGGTCGGTCGACGAGTCGACGTTTCTCTACCCGGGGGACAGCCCGTCCGACGCCTCCTTCGACGTCGTCGTGCCCGAGGGCACCCTGTTCGTCCTCGGAGACCACCGCAGCGACTCCCGTGACTCCCGCGACCACCTGGGCTCCCCGGGCGGCGGCATGATCCCCGTCGGAGACGTCATCGGCCGGGCCGACTGGGTCGCCTGGCCCGCGGACCACTGGACCCGCCTGGAGCGCCCCGGCGCCTACGCGCGCGTGCCCGCCGCGGACGGTGCCCATGGGTAACCGCGGCAAACCGCGCGGCGCCCCCAGCACGGCCGCCGACAACCTGCTGCCCACCGGGTCCCGGCGCGCCGGCGGGGCGTCCCGGCCGGGCCGTGCCGAGCGGCGCAGGCTGCAGCAGAAGGTCAAGCGGCGCAGACGGCGTTCGGCGGTCAAGGAGATACCTCTTCTCGTCGGCGTCGCGGTCCTCATAGCCCTCGTTCTGAAGACCTTCCTCGTCCAGGCCTTCGTGATCCCGTCGGGCTCCATGGAGAACACGATCCAGATCGGTGACCGTGTCCTCGTCGACAAGTTCACGCCATGGTTCGGCTCCAAGCCGCAGCGCGGCGACGTCGTCGTCTTCAAGGACCCCGGGAACTGGCTCAAGGACGAGCAGTCGACGTCCAAGAAGGACGACCCCATCGTCGTCAAGCAGGTCAAGGAGGGGCTGACCTTCATCGGCCTGCTGCCTTCCGACAACGAACGGGACCTGATCAAGCGGGTCGTGGCCGTCGGCGGCGACACCGTGAAGTGCTGCGACACACAGGGACGCGTGACGGTCAACGGCACTCCCCTGAACGAGCCTTACATCCACGCCGCGGACAACAAGCCCTCCGCGTTCGCGTTCGAGGTGAAGGTTCCCGAAGGTCGCCTGTTCGTCATGGGCGACCACCGGGACAACTCGGCCGACTCGCGCTTCCACCGCACCGAGAAGTACAGCGGCACCGTCTCCGAGAAGTCGGTCGTCGGGCGGGCGATGGTCATCGCCTGGCCGCTCGGGCACTGGAGCCGACTCGAGGAACCGGACACATACGCGTCGGTGGCGGGCGGGTCGACCACCGCTCTCGGCCCGTCGCATAGGGTGGCCTCCGCGGATCTGAATGGATTGATCCCGCTCCCGAGCCCTGCGGAACTCCCGCTCGTTATGGGAGTGGTGGGCCTGCGTCGGATACGGCGCAGGCGGCGGCACGGAGTGAGGAGTGGATGTGGGGGATTTGGCGGTCGGCGCACGATCCGGACACGATGGACCCGAAGAGCGGCCGGAGCGAACCGACGAGACGGCCACCCCGGCCACGGAAGACGTCGCCACCTCCGGGAGTGACTCCGGGGACGACGGCGGTACGAAGGAGCAGGGCGAGCAGGAACAACCGCCCAGGAAGCCACGCTCCTTCTGGAAGGAACTCCCGCTCCTCGTCGGCATCGCGCTGGTTCTCGCGCTGCTGATCAAGACGTTCCTGGTGCAGGCGTTCTCGATCCCTTCGGACTCGATGCAGCACACCCTCGAAAAGGGTGACCGCGTCCTCGTCGACAAGCTCACCCCGTGGTTCGGCTCCGAGCCCGAGCGCGGCGAGGTCGTCGTCTTCCACGACCCCGACCACTGGCTGGACGGCGAGCCCACCCCCGAACCGAACGCCGTGCAGCGGGTCCTGGGCTGGATCGGCCTGATGCCGTCCGCCAACGAGAAGGACCTCATCAAGCGGGTCATCGGGGTCGGCGGCGACACCATCGAGTGCAAGGGCACGGGCCCGCTCAAGGTCAACGGCAAGGCGCTCAACGACACGGACTTCGTGTACGCCGGGAACACCCCGTGCAGCGTCGACGACGGCGGCCAGTTCAAGGTGAAGGTGCCCAAGGGCAAAATCTGGGTCATGGGTGACCACCGGCAGAACTCGCAGGACTCCCGTTACCACCAGCAGGACAAGAACAAGGGCTTCGTTCCGGTGGGCAACGTCGTGGGCCGCGCCATCGTGATCGCCTGGCCGCCCACCCGCTGGGACACGCTGCCGGTCCCGGACACCTTCGACCAGAACCTCAGCGCCGCCGCTCCGGGCGCCCTCGGACTCGTGGGCGCGGTGCCGCTGGTGCTGTGGCGCCGGCGTCGCTCCACTGTCGGGGACTGAGGCTTTCTGGCGGAGGTACCGCCGGGTAGGGTGCCGTCCCAGATCACCGATCTTCCGCGGCCCGTCATCGGGCCGCGGGATCGATTCTCCGAGCTTGGGGAGCACTGGGATGAGCAGGACACGTCACACGGACGAGGGCCGCGGTCGGCTCGGCAGCGTGCTGTCGGGGCTGGCCGTGGCCCTCGGCTGTGCGCTCTTCCTCGGAGGCTTCGCCTGGGGCGCGGTCGTCTACCAGCCGTACACCGTGCCGACCGACTCCATGTCGCCGACCATCGTGGCCGGCGACCGAATCCTCGCCGAGCGGATCGACGGCGGTGACGTCGAGCGCGGTGACGTCGTGGTCTTCAAGCAGAAGTCCTGGGGAGACATGCTCCTCGTCAAGCGGGTCGTCGCGATCGGCGGCGACACGGTCGCCTGCTGCACGGACGGCAAGCTGACCGTCAACGGCAAGAAGATCGACGAGCCGTACCTCGCCAAGGGGCAGGCCGCCGAGTCGAGCACGATACCGACGATCAAGGTCCCCGAGGGCCGGCTGTTCCTGCTCGGTGACGAGCGCAGCGGCTCGCTGGACTCCACGGCCCACCTCACCGAGGCGGGCAGCGGTTCGGTGCCGCGCGGCGCGGTGAAGGCGCGCGTGGACGCCGTGGCATGGCCCATGGACGGCATGCTGAAGAGCCCCACGGGCTTCGAGACCCTCGGCACGATCTCGTCACCGGGACCGCTGCGGCTGGTCCTGACCGCGATCGTGGTGGGCGCGGTCCTCGTCATGGGCGGCGCGGCGTACGGTCCGATCGCCAAGCGTGTCGGCAGGCGCCGCCGGGTGGAGCCGGAGCCTGCCGGTGCCCGCTGAGACGTCGTACGGCGACGCGGCCGGGGAATCATCCGGCGAGGGCGGTCCGCGCAAAGTCGCCCGGGTCGTCCTCCTGGACCCGCGCGAGCGCATCCTGCTGCTGCACGGGCACGAGCCGGACGATCCCTCGGACAACTGGTGGTTCACGCCCGGCGGCGGCCTGGAGGGCGAGGAGACGCGTGAGGAGGCCGCCCTGCGGGAACTCGCGGAGGAAACCGGCATCACCGACGTCGAACTCGGCCCGGTGCTGTGGCGGCGGATGTGTTCCTTCCCCTTCGCGGGGCGCCGGTGGGACCAGGACGAGTGGTACTACCTGGCCCGTACGACCCAGACGGCGACCGTGGCCGCCGGGCAGACGGAGCTGGAACGGCGCAGTGTCGCCGGAGCGCGCTGGTGGACGTGCCGGGAACTGGCCGAAGCGCATGAGACGGTGTATCCGACCAGACTCGCCGAGCTGCTGCGCAGGCTGCTCGACGAAGGTCCCCCGGCCAGGCCCGAGGTCCTCGACACCGAAATCGTCTAGGGGCTCGCGGGGCTGGCGCACAATAGGGGGACGCACGGCTGAAGGGGAACATGCCATGAGCGCCGAGGACCTCGAGAAGTACGAGACCGAGATGGAGCTGAAGCTCTATCGGGAGTACCGCGATGTCGTCGGTCTGTTCAAATATGTGATCGAGACCGAACGGCGCTTCTACCTCACCAACGACTACGAGATGCAGGTGCACTCGGTCCAGGGCGAGGTTTTCTTCGAGGTGTCCATGGCGGACGCCTGGGTGTGGGACATGTACCGACCTGCTCGTTTCGTGAAGCAGGTACGGGTCCTCACGTTCAAGGACGTGAACATCGAAGAGCTGAACAAGAGTGATCTGGAGCTGCCGGGCAGCTGAGCAGCGGAGCCGCGTGTCTGGGCCGAGCAGCCGAGGGGTCGGCCGGACGCTCTTGTGGGTGACGGAGTTATCCACAATCGTCCGGCCGTCCACCAAGATCCAATAGCGGGCCGTGGTGGGCTCAGTGTGGGTGCCGGAGGTGGTGCCGACATGAGCACACGCACGACGGGCAACGCACGCAGCGCACTCGGAAAGTACGGCGAGGACCTGGCCGCCAGGCGGCTGGTCGAGGCCGGGATGACGGTCGTCCAGCGCAACTGGCGCTGTGGCAGGACCGGCGAGATCGACATCGTGGCCCGGGACGGCGACGCACTGGTGATGTGCGAGGTCAAGACCCGCAGGGCCGGGGCCTTCGAACATCCGATGGCCGCCGTCACGCCCGCCAAGGCCGGGCGCCTGCGCGATCTGGCCGAACGCTGGCTCCAGGAACACGGAGGCGCACCGCCAGGCGGGGTCCGTATCGACCTCGTGGGCGTCCTGCTCCCCGACCGCGGAGCACCCGTCGTCGAGCATGTGCGGGGGGTGGCTTGATGGGCTTCGCGCGTACGTGTTCCGTGGCGCTCGTCGGCGTCGAGGGCGTGGTGGTCGAGGTCCAGGCCGACCTGGAGCCCGGAGTCGCCGCCTTCACGCTGGTGGGGCTCCCGGACAAGAGCCTGACGGAGAGCCGCGACCGGGTGCGGGCCGCGGTGGTGAACTCCGGAGCCGAGTGGCCCCAGAAGAAACTCACGGTCGGACTGAGCCCGGCGTCCGTGCCCAAGGGCGGATCGGGCTTCGACCTCGCGGTGGCGTGCGCCGTGCTCGGAGCCGCCGAGCGCATCGATCCCCGCGTCCTCGCCGACATCGTGATGATCGGCGAGCTGGGCCTGGACGGAAGGGTGCGGCCGGTGCGGGGCGTGCTGCCGGCTGTCCTGGCCGCGGCCGACGCGGGCTACGAGCAGGTCGTGGTCCCGGAGTGCGCGGCGGCCGAGGCCTCCCTGGTGCCGGGCGTCTCCGTGCTCGGGGTCCGCAGCCTGCGCCAGCTGATCGCGGTGCTCACGGACGAACCGGTGCCCGAGGAACCGCCGGACGAGGTCGGCCGGCCCGACCCGCTGCTCGCCGGGCTGCGCCTGCCCGGCACGGGCGAGGCGACCGGCCTGTGCGGCATGGCCGTGGCCGAGCACGACCGGGGGCACGACCTCGCCGATGTGGTCGGTCAGCTCTCGGCGCGCACCGCGATGGAGGTCGCGGCCGCCGGGGGCCACCACGTCTTTCTCCAGGGCCCACCGGGTGCGGGCAAGACGATGCTGGCCGAGCGCATGCCGGCGATCCTGCCCCCGCTGACCCGGACCGAGTCCCTGGAGGTGACGGCCGTTCACTCGGTCGCGGGCCTGCTGCCGGCGGGCAAACCGCTGGTGAACGACCCGCCCTACTGCGCGCCCCACCACTCGGCGACGATGCAGGCGCTCGTCGGCGGCGGCAAAGGGCTCGCGCGGCCCGGAGCGGTGTCGCTGGCACATCGAGGGGTGCTCTTTCTGGACGAGGCACCGGAGTTCAGCGGCTTCACGCTGGACGCCCTGCGCCAGCCGCTGGAGGCCGGGTACGTCGTCATCGCGCGCAGCGCCGGAGTCGTGCGGTTCCCGGCGAAGTTCCTGATGGTCCTGGCGGCCAATCCCTGCCCCTGCGGGCGCTTCAGCGTCGCGAACGACCTCTGCGAATGCCCGCCCTCCAGCGTCCGCCGCTACCAGGCCAAACTCTCCGGGCCCCTGCTCGATCGGATGGACCTGAGGGTCGACGTGGAGCCGGTCACCCGGGCCGAACTGACCGAGCGCGGCGCCCAGGGCGAATCGACGCGGACGGTGGCCGACCGGGTGCGCGCGGCCCGGGAGCGCGCGGCCGCACGTCTCGCCGGGACCCCGTGGCACACCAACAGCGAGGTGCCGGGGCGGGAACTGCGCAGCCGCTGGCAGGCGCGGCCGGGCGCGATGGACGAGGCGGAACGGGGCCTGGAGCGGGGCGCGCTGACGGCACGCGGCCTCGACCGGGTGCTCCGCGTCGCCTGGAGTGTCGCCGACCTGAGCGGGCACAACCGCCCCGACGCCGGGGACGTCGCCCTCGCCCTGCAACTGCGCACCGGCGTACCCCGAGGCGTGCCGATGCTGATCGGTTCGCGCCCATGACGGACGACGAACGGCATGCCCGGGTGGCCCTCGCCCGCATCATCGAACCCGGGGACGAACTCGGCGGACGGTGGCTGCGGGAGTTCGGGGCCGTGGAGGTGGCGCGGCGGCTGGTGGGGGGAGGCGAGCCGCTGCCGGGGGCTTCGGCGAAGCGCTGGGAGGGGCTGCGGGGGCGGGTCGGCCGGGTGCGGCCTGAGCGGGATCTGGCCGAGGCGCGGGCGGCCGGGGCGCGGTTCGTCTGCCCCGGTGACCCGGAGTGGCCCGCGCAACTCGACGACCTGGGTGACTCCCGGCCCACCGGGTTGTGGGTGCGGGGGCGGCCCAGCCTGCGGATATGGGCGCTGCGTTCGGTGGCGGTCGTCGGGGCGCGGGCCTGCACCGAGTACGGGGCACATGTGGCGGCCATGCTCGGCTCCGGGCTCGCGGAGCGGGGCTGGGTGGTGGTGTCGGGCGGCGCGTACGGCGTGGACGGCGCCGCGCACCGGGGCGCCCTCGGTGCGGGCGGCGCGACCGTCGCCGTGCTGGCCTGCGGCGTCGACCGGCCCTATCCGCGCGGCCATACCCAGTTGATCACCAGGATCGCGGAACAGGGGCTGGTCGTGGGGGAGTTGCCGCCCGGCGACCACCCGACACCGAGCAGGTTCATCCTCCGCAACCGGGTGATCGCGGCGCTCACCCGGGGGACCGTGGTCGTCGAGGCGGCGTACCGCAGCGGGGCGCTGGTCACCGCGCGGGCGGCGCAGCGGCTGGGGCGGTTCACGATGGGGGTTCCCGGACCGGTCACCAGTGGGCTGTCGGCCGGGGTGCACGAACTCCTGCGCGGCGAAGCGGTGCTGGTCTCCGACGCCGAGGAAGTCGCCGAACTGGTGGGCGACATGGGAGAGCTCGCCCCGGACCGGCACGGGCCCGTGCTGCCGCGCGACCTGTTGGAGCCGGGGGCGCGGCGGGTGCTGGCCGCACTGCCGGGCCGGGCGGCCGCGAGCGCGGACGAGATCGCCCGTGAGGCCGGAACGGCGAAGGACGACGTGGTCGGGAGACTGTACGAGCTCCGATCACTTGGTTACGTCGAACGACACGGCGACGGCTGGAAGTTGACACGCCAGGCAATGATCTCCGTCCGCGGTGATCGGAAGGAGTGCTGACCGAGAGTGTTCGGCCGTCCGGGCGAACCGCCGACACCCTTGGCAATTCCCGCAGTTGGTGCTTCCCGGTGATCACACAGGGCGACGGTTCTGACCCCGGGGAGCGTCCAGCGGAACGTATCTGCGCAGGGGTGATCCCCCGCCCTTCGCGCACTGCGACACTCCAGTCACGCTACGCTCACGTGGATTCCGACGTAGACAGGCAACTCGACATCAGACCGACAGCTCACCCAGGCACCCCCAGTTCACGGCAGAACGGCACAAGGCGACGAATGCCCCAGCACACCTCCGGGTCCGACCGGGCGGCGATTCCCCCAGCTGCCCGCGACGGCGGTAGCGTGCGCCCGCCCGCTCCCTCGACCCTCGACGAGCTGTGGCGCTCGTACAAGGCGACGGGCGACGAGCGGCTGCGGGAGCAGCTGATCCTGCACTACTCGCCGCTGGTCAAGTACGTCGCGGGCCGGGTGAGCGTCGGTCTGCCGGCCAATGTCGAGCAGGCGGACTTCGTGTCGTCCGGGGTGTTCGGGCTGATCGACGCCATCGAGAAGTTCGACATCGAGCGGGAGATCAAGTTCGAGACCTACGCGATCACCCGGATCCGGGGCGCGATGATCGACGAACTGCGGGCGCTGGACTGGATTCCGAGATCGGTGCGGCAGAAGGCGCGCAACGTCGAGCGGGCCTACGCCACGCTGGAGGCGAAGCTGCGGCGTACGCCCTCGGAGGGCGAGGTGGCCTCCGAGATGGGCATCGGGGTGGAGGAACTCCACGCGGTCTTCAGCCAGTTGTCGCTGGCCAACGTGGTCGCCCTGGAGGAACTGCTGCACGTCGGCGGCGAGGGCGGTGACCGGCTCAGCCTCATGGACACCCTGGAGGACACCGCGGCCGACAACCCCGTGGAGGTCGCCGAGGACAGGGAGCTGCGGAGGTTCCTTGCGCGTGCGATCAACACCCTGCCGGAACGCGAGAAGACCGTCGTCACGCTGTACTACTACGAAGGGCTCACTCTCGCGGAGATCGGCAATGTGCTGGGTGTGACCGAGAGCAGGGTGAGCCAGATCCACACCAAGTCCGTGCTCCAGCTGCGGGCGAAGCTGGCGAGCTTCGGGCGCTGAGCCCGGTGGTGCAGGGTGCTGAATCGTCCCTGCCCGGCCCGTTTCCGGCCGGGGCCTTGTTCGGGCGGGTGGGCGGAGTGACTGCCGCCGGGGGCGGTCCGTCCGTAAAGTGGTTGACGTGCCAAGGATTCGAGCGGCCTCCGTGGCCGAGCACCGGTCGATGCAGCGAGCCGCCCTGCTGGACGCGGCACGGTCCCTGTTGTCCGAGGGCGGGACGGAGGCGCTGACCTTCCCGGCCCTCGCCGAGCGGACGGGGCTCGCGCGTTCCTCCGTCTACGAGTACTTCCGCTCCCGTGCGGCCGTCGTCGAGGAGTTGTGCGAGGTCGACTTCCCCCTCTGGGCGGCGGAGGTCGAGGCGGCGATGGCCGCGGCCGACAGCCCCGAGGGCAAGGTGGAGCAGTACGTCCGACGGCAGCTCGCCCTCGTCGGGGACCGGCGGCACCGGGCCGTGGTCGCCATCTCCGCGAGCGAGCTCGACGCCGGTGCGCGCGAGAAGATCCGTGCCGCGCACGGGGGGCTTGTCGCGATGATCGGCGAGGCGCTCGGGGCCATCGGGCATGCGGAGCCGCGGCTTGCGGCGATGTTGTTGCAGGGCATCGTGGATGCCGCGGTGCGGCGGATCGAGCTCGGCGCGGCCGAGGATCCGGGGGCCGTCACCGACGCGGCGGTCGCCATGGCACTGCGGGGGGTTCGGGGCTAGCCCCCTGGTCACCCGGGCACCGGGAGCAAACGCGAAGGCCCCCTGTTGAGCAGCCAGGGCGGCAGCAGCGACAAGGGATCCAGGTAGGTCCCCGCTCTCAGCAGGCCCCAGTGCAGGCACGATGCCGGGCAGTGGGCGGACGGGGGCTCCAGGGCGCCGAGGGTGTCGCCCGCCGCGACCTCGTCGCCCTTTTCCACCGTCGCGCGGACCGGGCTGTACGTCGTCCGCAGCGGGGGTTCGCCCGTCCCCGAGAGCTCCACCGAGACCACGCCCCGGCCCGCCACCCGCCCGGCGAAGGACACCCGGCCCGGGGCCACCGCCCGCACCGAGGTGCCCGCGAGCGCCGCCAGGTCCACACCCCGGTGGCCCGGGCCGTAGGGCGTCGCCGGAGGCTCCCAGCCGCGTACGACCAGAGGGCGGGAGCCCACCGGCCAGGCGCGGGCGACGGACGGTACCGGGGCGTCCTGCTCCGGTGGTCCGGGCGGTGCCGTACCGCTCGGCCACGCGAGAGCGGACGGGGACGGCACCCCGAGAACGGCCGCCGTCAACAACAGCAGCACCCCCGGCCACGTACGCACACATCGTTTCGCTCGCATGCCGCAACCGTGCCGCGGATCGGGCCGGGAGGACCGGGACCTGTGGAGTACCGACCGGTTGTGGACAGCGGCGTCACCCGGCACCTCGCGGGTCCCGTACACTTCATGTGGCGATCCGGGTCACCGGGTCGACTTCGCACGCCCCGACATCAGGCCATGAGTCGCAAGACGAAAGCCGATGTCAGCGCTCCTCGGTCCTCAGGGCAAGGCGCACGCGGGCGTCAGGCGCGAGTGCCGTCCGGCACACGCGGCACAACCGAGAAAATCAAGGAGAACGGCTATGGCCGTCGTCACGATGCGGGAGCTGCTGGAAAGCGGCGTCCACTTCGGTCACCAGACCCGTCGCTGGAACCCGAAGATGAAGCGCTTCATCTTCACCGAGCGCAACGGCATCTACATCATCGACCTGCTCCAGTCGCTGTCGTACATCGACCGCGCCTACGAGTTCGTCAAGGAGACCGTCGCCCACGGCGGCACGGTCATGTTCGTCGGCACGAAGAAGCAGGCGCAGGAGGCCATCGCGGAGCAGGCCACCCGCGTCGGCATGCCCTACGTCAACCAGCGCTGGCTGGGCGGCATGCTCACCAACTTCTCGACCGTCTACAAGCGTCTGCAGCGCCTCAAGGAGCTCGAGCAGATCGACTTCGAGGACGTCGCCGCGTCCGGTCTCACCAAGAAGGAGCTTCTCGTGCTCTCGCGCGAGAAGGCCAAGCTGGAGAAGACCCTCGGTGGTATCCGCGAGATGTCCAAGGTTCCCAGCGCCGTCTGGATCGTGGACACCAAGAAGGAGCACATCGCGGTCGGTGAGGCCCGGAAGCTCAACATCCCGGTCGTCGCCATCCTCGACACCAACTGCGACCCCGACGAGGTCGACTACAAGATCCCGGGCAACGACGACGCGATCCGCTCCGTCACCCTGCTCACCCGCGTGATCGCCGACGCCGTCGCCGAGGGCCTCATCTCCCGTTCCGGCGCCGGCAAGGCCGCCGAGGGTGACAAGGCCGCGGGCGAGCCGCTGGCCGCGTGGGAGCGCGACCTGCTCGAGGGCGAGAAGAAGGCCGACGAGGCGCCTGCCGCCGAGGACGAGAAGCCGGCTGAGGCCGCTGCCGAGGTCGAGGCTCCGGCCGAGGCCCCCGCTGCCGAGGCCCCTGCCGCCGAGGTCGAGGCTCCGGCCGCCGAGGCTCCCGCCGCGGACGCCGAGCAGGCCTGACCCCTCACCCCTTCGGGTATTCGAACGGCGGGGGCACACCAAGCCCCCGCCGTTCGGCCCGTAGATCTTCAGACTTCGAGAGAGATTCCAGGAATCATGGCGAACTACACCGCCGCCGACGTCAAGAAGCTCCGTGAGCTCACCGGCGCAGGCATGATGGACTGCAAGAAGGCGCTGGACGAGGCCGAGGGCAACGTCGACAAGGCCGTCGAGGCCCTGCGCATCAAGGGCCAGAAGGGCGTCGCCAAGCGCGAGGGCCGCTCCGCCGAGAACGGCGCCGTGGTCTCGATCATCGCTGACGACAACACCTCCGGTGTCCTGGTCGAGCTGAAGTGCGAGACGGACTTCGTCGCCAAGGGCGAGAAGTTCCAGGCCGTCGCCAACCAGATCGCCGAGCACGTCGCCGCCACCGCCCCGGCCGACCTCGAGGCGCTGCTCGCGTCCGAGATCGAGGCCGGCAAGACGGTCCAGGCGTTCGTCGACGAGGCCAACGCGACCCTGGGCGAGAAGATCGTCCTGGACCGCTTCGCCGCGTACTCCGGCAGCTACGTCGCCGCGTACATGCACCGCACCATGCCCGACCTGCCCCCGCAGATCGGTGTCCTGGTCGAGCTGGACAAGGCCGACGCCGACCTCGCCAAGGGTGTCGCGCAGCACATCGCCGCCTTCGCGCCGAAGTACCTCTCCAAGGAGGACGTCCCGGCCGAGGTCGTCGAGACCGAGCGCCGCGTCGCCGAGGAGACCACCCGCGCCGAGGGCAAGCCCGAGGCCGCCCTCCCGAAGATCGTCGAGGGTCGCGTCAACGGCTTCTTCAAGGAGGCGACTCTCCTGGGCCAGCCCTACGCGCTGGACCAGAAGAAGTCCGTCCAGAAGGTCCTGGACGAGGCCGGTGTCACCCTGAAGCGTTTCACGCGCATCAAGGTCGGCATCTGAGTCCGTACCGCGATCGACGCGCGACCCCGCTAGGGTCGACAGCAGTCGTCCGCGCCAATCGCGTATGCGGCCCCGCACGCGCGTGTGGCGGACGACAGCAGATCTGACGAGGAGGCCATTGCCGCGCATGGGAGTCAGCACCCCATCGGCAATGGCCTTCTTCGTATGTGCGACACGTAAAAGAGGCGAGATCTCCATGACCACCACCCAGGCCGACAACGGCGAGAAGAGCGACGACGGCAAAGGCGCGGGACGCTTTCTGCTGAAGCTTTCCGGTGAGGCGTTCGCCGGTGGCGGGGGACTGGGCGTCGACCCAGACGTGGTGCACAAGATCGCCCGCGAGATCGCGGCCGTCGTGCGCGGCGGTGCCCAGATCGCGGTCGTCATCGGCGGCGGCAACTTCTTCCGCGGCGCCGAACTGCAGCAGCGCGGCATGGACCGGGCCCGCTCCGACTACATGGGCATGCTCGGCACGGTCATGAACTGCCTCGCCCTCCAGGACTTCCTGGAGAAGGAGGGCATCGACAGCCGCGTCCAGACCGCCATCACCATGGGCCAGGTCGCCGAGCCGTACATCCCGCTGCGTGCCGTGCGCCACCTGGAGAAGGGCCGTGTGGTCATCTTCGGCGCCGGCATGGGCATGCCGTACTTCTCCACCGACACCACCGCCGCCCAGCGGGCCCTGGAGATCGACGCCGAGGCCCTGCTGATGGGCAAGAACGGCGTGGACGGGGTCTACGACTCCGACCCGAAGACCAACCCCGAAGCGGTGAAGTTCGACTCGCTCGGCTACGGCGAGGTCATCACGCGCGACCTCAAGGTCGCCGACATGACGGCCATCACCCTGTGCCGGGACAACAAGCTGCCCATCCTGGTCTTCGAGCTTCTGGCGGAGGGCAATATCGCGCGCGCCGTCAAGGGTGAGAAGATCGGCACTCTTGTGGGTGACCAGAGCAGCCGAGCCTGACCGAGCCCCATCCCGACCGGGGCCCCGCCCTGTCGGGGGACGGACCCTGACCGGGGGATGGACAATGTCCTGCCGGTCGGGAACCGTGCAGGAACAAGACGCGACGCAGCCGGCCGCCACCCACCGGAAGCCGGGCCTACTCAAGACACGCAGGAGCAAGTGGTGATCGAAGAGACCCTCCTCGAGGCCGAGGAGAAGATGGAGAAGGCGGTCGTGGTCGCCAAGGACGACTTCGCCGCTATCCGCACAGGCCGTGCGCACCCGGCGATGTTCAACAAGATCGTGGCCGACTACTACGGCGCACCGACACCGATCAACCAGCTGGCCTCGTTCGCGGTGCCGGAGCCGCGCATGGCCGTGGTGACCCCGTTCGACAAGACCGCGCTGCGCAACATCGAGCAGGCGATCCGCGACTCCGACCTGGGCGTCAACCCCAGCAACGACGGCAGCCTCATCCGAGTGGTCTTCCCGGAGCTGACCGAGGAGCGCCGCAGGGACTACATCAAGGTCGCCAAGACCAAGGGTGAGGACGCCAAGGTCTCGATCCGCTCCGTGCGCCGCAAGGCCAAGGACACCATCGACAAGCTGATCAAGGACGGCGAGGTCGGCGAGGACGAGGGCCGCCGCGCCGAGAAGGAGCTCGACGACACCACGGCGAAGTATGTCGCCCAGGTGGACGAGCTCCTCAAGCACAAGGAAGCTGAGCTTCTCGAGGTCTGATGAACGACTCTTCCTGGGGAGCACCGCCAAAAGCCGGGTACTGGGGGCCGTCCGACCAGGGGCCTGTCCAGGGGGCTGCCCCGGCGGGTCCCACCTACGATGGGCATGAAGCCCAGCAGACTCGCCCCATGCCCATCGTGCCCGACGTACCCGCACATGGCGGAGACCAGGATGGCGACCGGGGGGCCGCTCGGCTGAGTGGCCCCCCGTTCCGCGACGACAGCCCGTTCACAGCGCCGGTGCCCTTCGGGACCCCGTCGCACAATCCGCAGAGCCCGCAGGAGCCCATGCCCAGCGCCGCCCCCCAGCCCGTCCCCGCACCTCAGAAGAAGAGTGCGGGACGCGACCTGGGCGCGGCCATAGGAGTGGGCGTCGGGCTCGGCGCGGTGATCGCCGCATCCCTGTTCGTCGTCAAGGCCGTCTTCATCGGCGTGATAGCGGTCGCCGTGGTCGTGGGCCTGTGGGAGCTCACCTCGCGGCTGGAGGAGCGCAAGGGCATCAAGGCGCCCCTCGTCCCGCTGGCGGTCGGTGGCGCGGCGATGGTCGTCGCCGGATACGTCCGGGGCACCGAGGGCGCGTGGGTGGCGATGGCACTCACCGCACTGGCCGTCCTGGTCTGGCGCATGACGGAACCGCCCGAGGGTTACCTCAGGGACGTCACGGCGGGGGTCTTCGCGGCCTTCTACGTGCCGTTCCTGGCCACCTTCGTCGCGCTGATGCTCACGGCCGACGACGGGCCGCGCCGCGTCCTGACGTTCCTGCTGCTGACCGTGGTCAGCGACACCGGCGCGTACGCGATCGGCTGGCGCTTCGGCAAGCACAAGCTCGCCCCGCGCATCAGCCCCGGCAAGACCCGCGAGGGTCTGTTCGGCGCGGTCTCCTTCGCGATGGTCGCGGGCGCACTGTGCATGCACTTCCTGATCGACGACGGCACCTGGTGGCAGGGTCTGATCGTCGGCTTCGCGGTCGCGGTCAGCGCCACGCTCGGTGACCTCGGCGAGTCCATGATCAAGCGTGACCTGGGCATCAAGGACATGGGCACGCTGCTCCCGGGCCACGGCGGCATCATGGACCGGCTGGACTCGCTCCTGCCCACGGCCCCGGTGGTCTGGCTGCTTCTCGTCCTCTTCGTCGGCTCCGGCTGACCCACGGGTCCGCTGGTGCGGGGCCCGCTGTCCACCGGACGGCGGGCCCTTCGTCCATGTCCCTCGGGTTTTTCAACGGGGGATGATCTGCGTGGGAGCGATGCTTTTTCAATCGGCTTCCTCCTCGGCGCCGCCGTCCTGCCCCTGGCCCGCCGACTGCCGCACCGGGTGTCGCCGGGCCTTTCGAGGGCCCCGGAGGCGACGGCCGCAGGTCACGCCAATTGATCTGCGACACTGGTACAGCCATGCCTAAGCCCGGAGAACTCACATTCGTCGCCCCCCGCGGAGCCAAGAAGCCGCCGCGGCACCTTGCCGATCTCACGCCCGCCGAGCGTAAAGAGGCGGTTGCCGCGATCGGTGAGAAGCCGTTTCGCGCCAAGCAGCTGTCGCAGCACTACTTCGCGCGGTACGCGCACGACCCCGCGGAGTGGACGGACATTCCGGCCGCCTCGCGCGGGAAGCTCCAGGAGGCGCTGCTGCCGGAGCTGATGTCGGTCGTGCGGCACATCAGCTGTGACGACGACACCACCCGCAAGACCCTGTGGAAGCTCTTCGACGGGACGCTCGTCGAGTCCGTGCTGATGCGGTACCCGGACCGGGTGACCATGTGCATCAGCTCGCAGGCCGGATGCGGGATGAACTGCCCGTTCTGCGCCACCGGCCAGGCCGGTCTCGACCGCAACCTGTCCACCGGCGAGATCGTCCATCAGATCGTGGACGGGATGCGCGCCCTCAGGGACGGCGAGATTCCGGGCGGTCCGGCGCGGCTGAGCAACATCGTGTTCATGGGCATGGGTGAGCCGCTCGCCAACTACAAGCGGGTCGTCCAGTCCATCCGGGCCCTCACCGACCCCGAGCCCGACGGACTCGGACTGTCGCAGCGCGGCATCACCGTCTCCACCGTCGGGCTGGTGCCGGCCATCCACCGGTTCGCCGACGAGGGCTTCAAGTGCCGCCTCGCGATCTCGCTGCACGCGCCGGACGACGAGCTGCGCGACACCCTCGTCCCCGTGAACACGCGGTGGAAGGTGCGCGAGGTGCTGGACGCCGGATGGGAGTACGCCGCCAAGTCGGGACGCCGGCTCTCCATCGAGTACGCCCTCATCCGCGACATCAACGACCAGGCGTGGCGCGGTGACCGTCTCGGCAGGCTCCTGCGGGGCAAGCCGGTGCATGTGAACCTGATCCCGCTGAACCCCACACCCGGCTCCAAGTGGACGGCCTCGCGGCCCGAGGACGAGAAGGCGTTCGTCGAGGCGATCGCGGCGCACGGCGTGCCGGTCACCGTCCGGGACACCCGCGGCCAGGAGATCGACGGGGCGTGCGGACAGCTCGCTGCCAGCGAGCGGTAGTCTGATCCGCGTACGTACATCTTCATATTCCGACAGGGGAGCGCCACAGCGCTGAGAGTGCGGGACAGACCGCAGACCCTCTGAACCTTGCCCAGGTCATTCTGGGTAGGAAGTTCGGTCATCACTCAAGCTGTTGCGCCCTGCCCGGGAACTCTCAGAGGTTCCCGGGCAGGGCCGCGTCTCTTCCTGGTCACTCCAGGAGGAATCCAGTGAGCACCACCATCAGCAGGATCACGGCAGTGGTCGCGGCGGCCGGACTCGGCATCGTCACGCTGTCCGCCTGCGGCTCGTCCGACTCCGCTTCCGCCGGCGGCGGGGGCGCCGCCTCCAAGACCGTGACGCTCGTCAGCCACGACTCCTTCGTCTACTCCAAGGCCGTACTGAAGGCGTTCGAGAAGGAGTCCGGCTACAAGGTCAAGGTCCTCAAGGACGGCGACGCCGGGCAGGCCGTCAACAAGGCGATCCTCACCAAGGACAACCCCCAGGGCGACGTCTTCTTCGGCGTCGACAACACCCTGCTCTCCCGGGCCCTCGACAACGGGCTGTTCCAGTCCTACGAGGCCAAGGGCGCCGGCACGATCAAGTCCGAGTACCGGGTCGACCAGGACAAGCACCGGGTCACGCCCATCGACTCGGGCGACATCTGCGTCAACTACGACAAGGCCTGGTTCAGCGAGCACAAGCTGACACCGCCGGCCTCGCTCGACGACCTGATCAAGCCCGCGTACAGGAACCTGCTCGTCACGGAGAACGCCTCCACCTCCTCGCCCGGCCTCGGTTTCCTGCTCGGGAGCGCCGCGCGGTACGGCGACGACGGCTGGCAGGACTACTGGAAGAAGCTCAGGGCGAACGGCGTGAAGGTCGTCGACGGCTGGGAGCAGGCGTACAACGACGAGTTCTCCGGCTCGGCGGGCGGCAAGAAGGCCAAGGCCGACCGGCCCCTGGTCGTCTCGTACGCCTCCTCGCCGCCCGCCGAGGTGATCTACGGCGACCCGAAGCCGAAGACCGCGCCGACCGGGGTCGCGGCCGGCACCTGCTTCCGCCAGGTCGAGTACGCGGGCCTGCTGAGCAACGCCGGGAACGCCAAGGGCGGCAAGGCGCTCATCGACTTCCTGATCACCAGGAAGTTCCAGGAGGACATGCCGCTCAACATGTTCGTCTACCCCGTGGTCGAGGGGGCGCAGGTGCCCGCCGAGTTCACGAAGTACGGCCCGGCGGCCAAGGACCCCGAGACCATGGCCCCCGCCAGGATCGCCGCCAACCGTGACCAGTGGGTCAAGTCGTGGACCTCGCTCGTACTGAAGTAGCGCCCCGGCCCCGGAAAGATCTCCGGGGGAGCGCGGCGCGGCTCGGTCTGATGGCCGTGCCCGTCGCGTTCTTCGGGGTCTTCTTCGCCTATCCCGTCGCCGCGATCGTCGCGCGTGGCCTCAAGGTCGACGGGGTCTGGCGGTGGGGGCGGATCGGGGACGTCCTCATGCAGTCCGACATCCGGCACGTCCTGTGGTTCACCACCTGGCAGGCGCTCGTGTCGACGGCGCTCACGCTGCTGATCGCGCTCCCCGGCTCATATGTCTTCGCGCGCTTCGATTTCAGGGGCAAGCAGATCCTGCGGGCCGTGGTCACCGTTCCGTTCGTGCTGCCGACCGTTGTCGTCGGTACGGCGTTCCTGGCGCTCGTCGGCCGCCGCGGACTGCTCGACGAGCTGTGGGGTCTGCGGCTGGACACCACCGTGTGGGCGATCCTGCTCGCGCATGTGTTCTTCAACTACGCGGTCGTCGTACGGACCGTCGGCGGCCTGTGGGCGCAGCTCGATCCGCGGCAGGAGGAGGCCGCCCGGATGCTGGGCGCCTCGCGGTTCGCTGCCTGGCGGAAGGTGACGCTTCCGGCGCTGGGCCCGGCCGTGGCCGCGGCCGCGCTCATGGTCTTCCTCTTCACCTTCACCTCCTTCGGTGTGGTGCAGATCCTCGGCGGCCCCACCTTCTCCACGCTCGAAGTCGAGATCTACCGGCAGACCTCCGAGATCTTCGACCTCTCCACGGCCGCGGTGCTGACGATCATCCAGTTCGCGGCCGTCGGCGCGATCCTCGCCGTGCACGCCTGGACCGTACGGCGCCGGGAGAGCGCCCTGCGCCTGGTGGACGCCTCCATGACCGCCCGGCGGCCGCGCGGGGCCGGGCAGTGGGCCCTGCTCGCGGGGGTGCTGGTGAGCATCGCCGTGCTGCTGGTGCTGCCGCTCGCCGTGCTCGTCCAACGGTCGCTGGACGCACCGGGGTTCACGTACTACAAGGCGCTCACGCGTGACGACGGCGGGATCTTCCTGGTCGCGCCGATCGAGGCGATCGGCAACTCGCTGCGGTACGCGCTCGCCGCCACCGTCATCGCCGTCCTGATCGGGGGCTTGGCGGCTGCCGCCCTCACCCGGCGGGCAGGGCGCCTCGTGCGCGGTTTCGACGCGCTGCTGATGCTGCCGTTGGGCGTCTCCGCGGTGACGGTCGGCTTCGGGTTCCTGATCGCGCTGGACGAGCCGCCGTTGAACCTGCGCAGCTCGTGGCTGCTCGTGCCGCTCGCGCAGGCGCTGGTCGGCGTCCCCTTCGTCGTCCGCACCATGCTGCCCGTCCTGCGGGCCGTGGACGGGCGGCTGCGGGAGGCCGCCGCGGTGCTCGGGGCGTCGCCGTGGCGGGTGTGGCGCGAGGTGGACCTGCCGATGGTGCGCAGGGCGCTGCTGGTCGCGGCCGGGTTCGCGTTCGCCGTGTCGCTGGGCGAGTTCGGGGCGACCGTCTTCATCGCGCGGCCGGACAACCCTACGCTGCCGGTCGCCGTGGCCCGGCTGCTGGGCCGCGCGGGTGATCTCAACTACGGCCAGGCGATGGCGCTTTCGACGATCCTGATGGCGGTGTGCGCGGTGGCACTGCTGCTCCTGGAACGCGTCCGCACCACTTCGACCGGGGAGTTCTAGATGCTGCTGAGCCTTCAGGACGCGACCGTGCGCTTCGGCGGGCGGGCCGTGCTCGACGCCGTCGACCTGGACGTCGCCGAGCACGAGATCGTGTGCGTGCTCGGGCCGAGCGGCAGCGGCAAGTCGACACTCCTGCGGGCCGTGGCCGGGCTTCAGCCCCTCGACGCGGGGCGGGTGCGGCTGGGCGGCCGGGAGATGAACGGCGTGCCCGCGCACAAGCGGGGCGTCGGCCTGATGTTCCAGGACCACCAGCTCTTCCCGCAGCGGGACGTCGGCGGCAACGTCGCCTTCGGGCTGCGCATGCACGGCGCGTCGAAGGATGAACAGGCCCTGCGGGTGCGGGAGTTGCTGGATCTCGTCGGGCTGCCGGGTGCGCACAGGCGTGCCGTCGCCGCGCTCTCCGGCGGCGAGCAGCAGCGGGTCGCGCTGGCCCGCGCGCTGGCGCCGCGCCCCCGCCTGCTGATGCTCGACGAACCGCTCGGCCAGCTCGACCGCTCGCTGCGCGAACGCCTTGTCGTCGAACTACGGGAGTTGTTCGGCGAGTTGGGCACCACAGTGCTCGCCGTCACGCACGACCAGGGCGAGGCGTTCGCGCTCGCCGACCGCGTCGTGGTGATGCGCGACGGGCGGATCGCCCAGTCGGGTACGCCCCTTGAGGTCTGGCAGCACCCGGCGGACGAGTTCGTGGCGCGCTTCCTCGGCTTCGACAACGTGGTCGAGGCGACAGTGAGCGGTGAGGCCGCGGACACGCCCTGGGGGAAGGTCCCGGTCCCCGAGGGTTCCCCGCAGGGCCCGGGCACGCTGCTCGTACGGCCCGCCGGCGTACGGCTCGTGGCGGCGGCGGACGGCCTGCGCTGCACCGTGGCCGCACACACCTTCCGGGGCACCCACGTCGCCGTACAACTGCAACCGCAGGACGCGCCGCGCCTTGAGGCGGCGTGCGCGCTGCGGGACGCGCCGGAGCCGGGGGACGAGGTCGGCGTGTCGTTCGACGCGGCCGAGATCGTCGTGCTCGGCTGATCGTTCGACGCAGCCGAAAATTGTCGTACCCGTGGAGTCGGTCGGCACATAAGGTGCGGATCATGACGCTTCTCGGACATGACCGCTACTGCGACGAGATCGAGCTCCAGGTGCGGCAGTTGAGGGCCGTGGTGGCCTCCGGCGCCGACCTGTCCACGACCGTGCCGACCTGCCCGGACTGGTCGTTGGAGGCGCTTGTGCGCCACACGGGCGGAGCCCTTCGCTGGGTCGAGTACATCGTCCGGACGCGGGCCCAGGAGCCCGTCCGCGACGAGGAGGTGCGGCGGGCCGGTGGGCCCGAGGCCAAGGGCGATGCCGCCGCGCTGGACGCCTGGCTCGCCGAGACCGGTGAGGTTCTGGTCGCCGCGCTGCGCGAGGCCGGGCCCGACACGGAGGTGTGGGCGTGGGCCGGCGTCCACAACACCGGCTTCTGGGCCCGCCGGATGACGCACGAGCTGGCGATCCACCGTGCCGACGCCGCACTGGCCGCCGGGCTGCCCTACGACATCGCGCCCGAGGTGGCCGCGGACGCGATCGACGAGTGGCTCCAGATCGTCGAGTACGTGCGGCGGACGGACCCGCACGACGCGGCGCGCGAGCTGACCGGCCCCGGCCGCAGCATCCACCTCCACGCCACCGACACCGCACCGGAGTTGAACGCCGAGTGGTGCGTCGAGCTCACCGAGAAGGGGGTCGAGTGGCGCCGCGGTCACGAGAAGGCGGCGGTCGCGCTGCGTGGCCCGCTGACCGCCGTACTGCTCGGCTTCTACCGCAGACTCCCGCTGGACAGCGCGGAGTTGGAGGTCCTGGGCGAGCGTGAACTGCTGGAGTTCTGGCTGGAACGCGCGACGTTCTGACAAGCGTGCGGCCCGCCCCCTGCACGCAGGGGGCGGGCCACGGCTTGGTACGACTTACGGGTGGGTCAGTTGGCCTTCGACGCGCCACGGCGGCGCATGCCGAGGAACACCGCGCCACCGCCGACCACGACGAGGGCACCGGCGATACCGGCGATCATGCCGGTGTTGGAGTTCGCACCGGTCTCGGCGAGGTTGGAGTCACCGGCCGCGGGGGACGGGGAGTTGTCGCCGGTCGTCGTGGCGGGAGCGGTGCTGCTCGACTCGGACGGGGTCTCCGAGGGCGAGGGCGTCTGGGAGGCCGAGGGGGTCTCCGACGGCTTCGGGGTCTCGGAAGGTGCCGGGGGCTTCGTCTCCGAACCCGAGCCCTTGCACGCCTCGGACGGCGTCGTCAGGTTCGGCGTGATGTCCTCGTTGACGATGTTGTTCTCGGCCTTGATGTGGACACGGTACTGGGCCTTCGGGGCCCATTCCTCGGAGAACGTGACGGTCGCGCCCTCGCGGGTGCCGGTGACCGTCTTCTCGCCGACGAGCTTCTCGTCGGCGCCGTTCGACTCGAGGTAGACCGAGATGGTGGCCTCCTTGCCGGAGGCGTCCGTGTCGGTGACGGTGATGGTGCCCTTCCCGTTGTCGTCGCAGCCGGCGACGGCGGAGAAGTCACGGATGTTGCAGGCCATTGCGTTGCCCGCGACGCCGAGCGCGAGCGCGGCAGTGGCGGAGGCAACACCGAGGATGCGCACAGAACGTGCGGTACGGCGAGATATGGACACGGTTGCCCTTCACAGGTTGCGCAACTGCGGGGGGTTAGGGGGTTCTGCCGGGTCAACAGTGCCCCCACGAGTCTCACAGGTTTATAAGTGCGGCCTAAGGGATGTCAATCCGTGGAGGCCGCACGGGCATTGGCTTTGCCTCGCCATTAACCGCCCAAGTGTTTGAGCGCCTCCGGAGCGTCATCGATGCGGTCCACCAGGGCGATCCGGGACTCCATCGGGCGCTCCCTGGCCAGGGATTGGAGCAGCGGCCAGGTCGGGTGCTTCTCGGTCCAGTGCGCCCGGTTCACGAGGACCATGGGCGTGGGCACGCCCCGCGACTCGTAGTAGTTCGGGGTCGCGTTGTCGAATATCTCCTGGACGGTCCCGGCGGCGCCCGGCAGGAAGACGACACCCGCGTTCGAGCGGGCCAGCAGCCCGTCCTCGCGGGTGGCGTTGGCGAAGTACTTGGCGATGTGCGAGGCGAAGGCGTTCGGCGGCTCGTGGCCGTAGAACCAGGTCGGAATGCCGACCGAGGCGCCGCCCTTCGGCCAGCGGGACCTCACCTCGAAGGCGCACCGCGCCCAGTCGGTGACCGAGGGGGAGAACGACGGCGCCTTCGCGAGGAGCCCGCAGGCCTCCTCCAGCATGGCGTCGTCGTACGGCGCCGCGTACGCGCCCAGGTTCGCCGCCTCCATGGCGCCCGGACCGCCGCCGGTCGCCACCGTGAACCCGGCACGGGTCAGCTCGCGGCCGAGCCGTGCGGCACCGGCGTACGCCTCCGTCCCGCGCGCCATCGCGTGACCGCCCATGACGCCCACCACCCGGGTGTCGCGCAGGAGTTCGTCGAGGGCGTCGGAGATCGAGTCGTCGTGGACGGCGCGCAGCATCGACGCGAAGATGTCGCGGTCGGCCCCGGTGCGCCCGAACCAGGCGTAGGCGAGCGCGTCCGGCGTCCGCTCGTACCCCTTGTCGAGATCGGCGAACAACTCGCCGGGTGTGTACAGGTGTCCGCGGTAGGGATCGAAGGGCAGATGCGGGACCGGCGGGAAGACCAGGGCGCCGTCGGCGCGGACCTTCACCGCCGCGTCCTCCCGCATCGGGCAGCCGAGGAAGACAGCCTCCGCGGTGGCCGTCGTCAGCAACTCCCTTGTGCGGTCCGTCAGGTCGACGCCCTGTACGCGGTATCCGGCGAGGGTGCCGCGGGCCGAGACGGTCGCGTCGAACTCCTCGAGCGTCTCGATCTCGCGGTCGTCGTGGTGGGCCGCATGGGCCGGGCTCGTCTGCACCCGCCCATGCTAGGCAGGCGCTCTCAGCCCTGGACCGCCGCCGGGTCCATCCACACGACCTCCCAGGAGTGACCGTCGAGGTCGTCGAAGGAACGGCCGTACATGAAGTCCTCGTCCATGTTTCCCCCGGTGCCCGTGCCGCCCGCCGCGAGCGCCTTGTCGACGAGCTCGTCGACCTTCGCGCGGCTCTCGGCGCTCAGACACAGCAGCGCCTCGCTGGTCGTGGTCGGGTCCGCGATCTCCTTCTTCGTGAAGTCCGCGTAGCGCTGCTTGCTCAGCATCATCGCGACGATGGTGTCGCTGATCACGACACAGGCGCAGTCGTCCGTGGAGAACTGCGGGTTGATCGAGTAGCCGAGTTCCGTGAAGAACTTCTTCGAGGCGGCGACGTCGTTCACAGCCAGGTTCACGAAGATCATCTGCTGGTACATGCGAGGTCTCTCCCTGCGAGGTGGGGTGCCGTACGGAGGGGTGGACGGCCGGCCCACGCGAAACTCATCGTCCCGCGCGGACTTTCTCCGTACGCATGCTCAGCCGGCCAGCGGAATCGCCGCGAGCTCGGCGACCACCCAGGTCAGCGGGAGGAACACGGCGGCCAGCGCGCCCGCGCGCAGCAGTGCCGCACTGCGCAGCACCGTCGCCGGGGCACCCAGCCCCAGCAGCGCGGCCGTGGTGTCCGCGCGTGCCTGCCGCGCCTCGACCGCCGCCGTCAGCAGCGTCGCGACGGCGCATCCGGCGACGAGCAGCCCGCCCAGGGTGGTGAGCGGGCCGAAGGAGGGGCGTGCGCCCGTGTACAGAGTCGCGACGGCGTACGCCCCGGAGGCCACCGCGCACACCACGCCCAGCGGACGTCCGATGCGCCGGGCCTCCTCCTGGAGGATGCGCCCGGCGAGCAGCCGTAGCGCCCCGGGGCGTACGGACTGCAGCAGCCGCCCGCACACATGGGTGATCGCGGGCCCCGCGAGGGCCAGACCGAGCGCGGTGAGGGCCCAGCCGGCGAGCACCCCGGCGGGTCCGCCCGCGAAACCGCCCGGCAGGGCGGGCCCGGCGGCATGCCCGGAGCGGCTCGCGTACGTCTCCACGGCGAGACCGGCCGCGAGGACGGCAGTGCCCCAGGGGAGCCCGCCGGGGGCGGGGAGGGGCGGCGCGGGCTGCTGCGGGTCCAGCGGGCGGCCCGGCTGGTCGGCGTACGGGCCGGACTCGCCGCCGGCCTCGGCGCCCGTACGGGACGCCCCCCGCGCGCCGTGCCGTCCGCCGCGCCCCGGCTTGCCGCCCCGCGGCCGCAGCACCAGCGCGGCGGACACCGACGCGGCGAGCGGCACGAGGGTCAGCAGGGTCAGGGCGGCCGGCAGGGGGAGCGACTCGTTCGCGGCGAGGAAGTCGGCCGCGGCGCCGTCGAAGGGCATTCCCGTCAGGTCGCCGCGCAGATGCAGGAAGAAGAGCAGCGCGAGCATCGAGCCGAGCGTGCAGGACAGGGCGGTCGTCGTGGCGGAGACGGCCATCAGCCGTGCGGGGCCGAGCCCCACCGCCGCGAGCCCGGGGCGCGGCCGGGTCCCCGGGTCCGTCCGGGCGACGGCGACCGCGAAGTACACGGTGGCGGCGGCGGGCGCGACGCACCAGGCGAGCCGGAGTGCCGAGCCGCCGGAGTCGTCCGGGTGCGCCATCGCGTACCCCAGCGTGCACAGCAGCAGGAAGCCGGTGCCCGCCGCGGCGGCGGCGACCAGGAGCCGGCGCAGCTGGACGAGGGGGTGGGCGCCGCGGGCTAGACGGAGAGCGAGCACGCGGCCCGGCCTTCCGACTCGGTGACCGGGGGCAGGTGGACGGTCTTCACGCGCCGTCCGTCGAGCAGCGACACCGTGCGGTCGGCGAGGGCCGCCGTGTCCGCGTCGTGCGTGGCCAGCACCACGGTGATGCCGTGCGAGCGGGCGGCCGTGGTGAGGGTGCGCAGTACCTGGGCGCGGTCGGCGCGGTGCAGCGGGGCGGTGGGCTCGTCGGCGAAGAGCACGGTGGGGGCCGCGACGAGGGCGCGGGCGATGGCCACGCGCTGGCGCTCCGCCTGGAGCAGGGCGTGCGGACGCTTGCGGGCGCAGTCACCGATGTCGAGGCGCTCCAGCCACTCCAGGGCTGCGGTCTTGGCGCCCTTGCGTCCGTTGCCGCGCAGCATCAGCGGCAGGGCGGCGTTCTCCCAGGCGTTCAGCTCGGGGACGAGGACCGGCGCCGGGTCGATCCAGCCGAAGCGGTCGCGGCGCAGCCGTTCGCGGGTGAGCGGGCCCATGGTGTGCACGGGTGTGCTGTTGAACCAGACCTCGCCCTGCTGTGGCAGGAGCTGTCCGGACAGGCACCGCAGGAGGGTCGTCTTGCCGCTGCCGCGCGGGCCGCCGACGGCGAGGATCTCGCCCTCGCGGACGCCGAGCGAGACGCCGCTGAGTGCGGGCGAGCCGTTGTGCTTGACGTGCAGGGCGCGTGCCCAGAGCACGTCGTTGTCCGGCGGGGCCACCATCGCGTACACCTCAAGTCAGATCTGATTTACCGAGCCGAGTCCCCCGGTCGGGGGAACGAAGGCAGGGCCGATCGGTCACTGGGCACGCTAGGGAGTCGGGGCCCGGAGGCCGGACAGCACACGGCCCCGGGGCCGCCATTCTCACTCGAACGGGCGGTACCGGGGCCGGTGTTGATCATCCAGAAGGAAGATCGGAGCTTCGGGAGGATCAGAGCTTCGTCCACGCCTCCGTCAGCACCTGACGGATGATCCCCTCGATCTCGTCGAAGGTGGACTGGTCGGAGATCAGCGGCGGCGACAGCTGGATGACCGGGTCACCGCGGTCGTCGGCGCGGCAGTAGAGGCCGTACTCGAAGAGCTTCTTGGAGACGAAGCCGTAGAGCACACGCTCCGACTCCTCGTCCGTGAAGGTCTCCTTGGTGGCCTTGTCCTTCACCAGCTCGATGCCGTAGAAGAAGCCGTTGCCGCGGACGTCGCCGACGATCGGCAGGTCGTGCAGCTTCTGCAGGGTCTGCAGGAAGTTGGCCTCGTTGTCCAGGACGTGCTGGTTGAGGTTCTCGCGCTCGAAGATGTCGAGGTTGGTGAGGGCCACGGCGGCGGAGACCGGGTGGCCGCCGAAGGTGTAGCCGTGCAGGAAGGTGTTGTCGCCCTTGTAGAACGGCTCGGCGATCCGGTCCGAGACGATGGCCGCGCCGATCGGGGAGTAGCCCGAGGTCATGCCCTTGGCGCAGGTGATGATGTCCGGGATGTAGCCGAACTTGTCGCAGGCGAACATCGTGCCGAGGCGGCCGAAGGCGCAGATGACCTCGTCGGAGACGAGCAGCACGTCGTACTGGTCGCAGATCTCTCGCACCCGCTGGAAGTAGCCGGGCGGCGGCGGGAAGCAGCCGCCGGCGTTCTGCACCGGCTCAAGGAAGACCGCGGCGACGGTCTCCGGGCCCTCGAAGAGGATCTCCTGCTCGATCTGGTCGGCGGCCCAGCGGCCGAAGGCCTCCGGGTCGTCGGCGTGGATCGAGGCGCGGTAGATGTTGGTGTTCGGCACCTTGTGCGCGCCCGGGACGAGCGGCTCGAAGGGGGCCTTCAGGGCGGGCAGGCCGGTGATCGACAGGGCGCCCTGCGGGGTGCCGTGGTAGGCGACCGCACGCGAGATGACCTTGTACTTCGTGTGGTTGCCGGTGAGCTTGTGGTACTGCTTCGCCAGCTTCCACGCGGTCTCGACGGCCTCGCCGCCACCCGTGGTGAAGAAGACCTTGTTGAGGTCGCCCGGCGCGTGGTGCGCGAGACGCTCGGCGAGCTCCACGGCCTTCGGGTGGGCGTACGACCACACGGGGAAGAAGGCCAGCTCCTGCGCCTGCTTGAAGGCGGTCTCGGCCAGCTCGGTGCGGCCGTGGCCCGCCTGGACCACGAACAGACCCGCGAGACCGTCGAGGTAGCGCTTGCCCTTGTCGTCGTAGATGTAAGTGCCCTCGCCACGAACGATCGTGGGGACGGGCGCGTTCTCGTACGAGGACATGCGGGTGAAGTGCATCCACAGGTGGTCGTACGCGGTTCGGCTGAGGTCCTTGGTGCTCACGGCTATCGGGTTCCCCACATGTAGGTCTGCTTCTTGAGCTTCAGATAAACGAAGCTCTCGGTGGAGCGCACGCCGGGCAGGGCCCGGATGCGTTTGTTGATGACGTCCAGCAGGTGGTCGTCGTCCTCGCAGACGATCTCGGCGAGGATGTCGAACGAGCCCGCGGTCATCACCACGTACTCGACTTCCGACATGGCCGTCAGCGCGTCCGCCACCGGGTCGAGGTCGCCCTCGACGTTGACGCCCACCATCGCCTGCCTGCGGAAACCCACGGTGAGCGGGTCCGTGACGGCGACGATCTGCATCACGCCCTGGTCGAGCAGCTTCTGCACGCGCTGGCGCACGGCGGCCTCGGAGAGACCGACGGCCTTGCCGATGGCGGCGTACGGACGGCGTCCGTCCTGCTGCAACTGCTCGATGATGGCGAGGGAGACGGCATCCAGCTGGGGAGTGCCGTTCCTGGACTCACGGGTGTCCCGTGCGTCCCTGGGGTCTGCGCTTCGACTGGCCACGACCTCACTGTGCACGACGTCTCGACAGTTCCGCAAGGGCAGATCGATGAAATTCGTTGTTTACGTGACTCCTGTTTGCGGATTTCGCAGTTCTGATGGCGCCGGGGGTGTTGAAAACGTGGAGGCACCGATTAGGGTGGGTGTCTCAGCGTTTGGACACCTGAACTCCTGAACTCCCGAACTTTGGAGGCCCGGCAGTGAGCACCGAGCTGCGTCGTCTGCGCAACTACATCGACGGCGAATTCCGTGACGCCGCCGACGGACGGACCACCGAGGTGGTCAATCCCGCGATCGGCGAGGCGTACGCGACCGCGCCCCTGTCCGGGCAGGCGGACGTGGACGCCGCCATGGCGGCCGCCGCCGCGGCCTTCCCGGCCTGGCGCGACCAGACCCCCGCCGAGCGCCAGAAGGCCCTCCTCAAGATCGCGGACGCGTTCGAGGAGCGGGCCGAGGAGCTCATCGCGGCCGAGGTGGAGAACACGGGCAAGCCGATCGGGCTGACCCGGTCCGAGGAAATCCCGCCGATGGTGGACCAGATCCGCTTCTTCGCGGGCGCCGCCCGCATGCTCGAGGGCCGCTCGGCCGGCGAGTACATGGAGGGCATGACCTCCATCATCCGCCGCGAGCCGATCGGCGTCTGCGCCCAGGTCGCGCCGTGGAACTACCCGATGATGATGGCCGTATGGAAGTTCGCCCCGGCGCTCGCCGCGGGCAACACGGTCGTCCTGAAGCCGTCGGACACCACCCCCGCCTCCACGGCCCTGATGGCCGACATCATCGGCGGCATCCTCCCCAAGGGCGTCTTCAACGTCATCTGCGGCGACCGTGACACCGGCCGCGCGATGGTCGAGCACCCGACCCCGGCGATGGCCTCCATCACGGGTTCGGTGCGCGCGGGCATGTCGGTCGCCGAGTCGGCGTCCAAGGACCTCAAGCGGGTCCACCTGGAGCTGGGCGGCAAGGCGCCGGTCGTCGTCTTCGAGGACACCGACATCGCCAAGGCCGTCGAGGACATCTCGGTCGCGGGCTTCTTCAACGCCGGCCAGGACTGTACGGCGGCCACGCGCGTGCTCGTCCAGGAGTCCATCCACGACGAGTTCGTGGCCGCGCTCGCCAAGGCCGCCGCGGACACGAAGACCGGGCAGCCGGACGACGAGGACGTGCTCTACGGCCCGCTGAACAACCCGAACCAGCTCAAGCAGGTCACCGGGTTCATCGAGCGCCTGCCCGCGCACGCCAAGGTCGAGTCGGGCGGCCACCGGGTCGGCGAGAAGGGCTACTTCTATGCCCCGACCGTCGTCTCCGGCCTGAAGCAGGACGACGAGATCATCCAGAACGAGGTCTTCGGCCCGGTCATCACCGTCCAGTCCTTCTCGGACGAGGCGCAGGCCATCGCCTGGGCGAACGGCGTCGACTACGCCCTCGCCTCCTCGGTGTGGACCAAGGACCACGGGCGCGCGATGCGGCTGTCGAAGTCCCTCGACTTCGGCTGCGTGTGGATCAACACCCACATCCCGCTGGTCGCCGAGATGCCGCACGGCGGCTTCAAGAAGTCCGGCTACGGCAAGGACCTCTCGGGCTACGGCTTCGAGGACTACACGCGGATCAAGCACGTGATGACGTCGCTGGACGGCTGATCACACGAACTGCGCGGCCCCGGACGGGAGTTGATCCCGTACGGGGCCGCGGTGTTTCCCACTTCGGGGTGGTCAGCCTTCCGCGATGTACGCCGACTCCGCCGCCGTCAGCTCCAGCGTGGCCGCCCGCTGCCAGTCCGCCGTCTGTTCCGGCCGACGGGCCCCCACGATCGCGCCCGTGACACCCGGCCGGCCCACGGCCCAGGCGATCGCGACGGCGCCGACGGTCGTGCCGTGCGCCTCGGCGACCGTACGCAGCCGCTCGACCGTGTCCAGGTTGCGGTCGAGGTCGCGGGTGAAGTCGGGGTGCGTGCGGCGCCAGTCGGAGGGGTCGAGGGACGCGACGCGCTCGCGGGTGAAGGAACCGGTGAGCAGGCCGGAGTGCTGCGGCGAGTAGACGATCACGCCGGTGCCGTGGTCCGCGGCCCAGTCGATCTCCGGCTCGGCGGCGCGGTTGAGGACGGACAGCGGCGGCTGGATCGCGTCGACGGGCGCGATCCGCCGGGCGACCTCCAACTGCTCGGGACCGTGGTTCGAGAGCCCGATCGCCCGCACCTTGCCCTCGGTTCTCAGATCAGCCATGACCTGCCAGTACTCCTCCAGCGGGGTGACTTGGCCCCCACCCGCCGGGGCGCCCTCGCCGTCCCAGTCCAGCGAAGCGCCCGTGTCCGGCCAGTGCACCTGGTACAGGTCGATCCGCTCCACGCCGAGCCGGCGCAGCGAGTCCTCGACCTCGCGCCGCACGCTGTCGGGCCGCATGATCCGGCTGGGCGCCGCCGCCGGGTTCTCCGGGTCCCAGACCAGGCCCGCCTTGGTGAAGACATACGGCCGGTCCGCCTCGGGCAGCCCGGCCAGCGCCTTGCCGATCACCTCCTCGGAGTGCCCGAGGCCGTACACGGCCGCCGTGTCGATCCAGTTGACGCCCAGCTCGACCGCGTGGTGCACGGTCGCGATCGACTGCACGTCGTCCTGCGTACCCCACGTGAAGCGCCAGCCGTCACCGCCGAAGGCCCAGCCGCCGAGGCCGATCGTGGAGAGGGACAGGCCGGTCGAGCCGAGGGAGCGCCGGGGAAGAGTCATCGTCGTACATCCGTCCATGAGTCGTTGGCGAGCATCGCCGATGACCACGACTCTGCGCTCGCCACCGAGGCCCCGACAGGCACACCTGAACGGGGGGAAAGACTTGACCACCCAGGCGCGCCGCCCGCCGGGGATACTCGGACACATGACAGCGGTAGGGGAGCGGCGCGCCGAACTCAGTCAGTTCCTGCGGTCCCGGCGGGCCCGGCTGCGGCCGGACGACGTGGGGCTGGTCTCGTACGGGCAGCGCAGGGTGCCGGGGCTGCGCCGTGAGGAGCTGGCGCAGCTCGCGGGGGTCAGCGTCGAGTACTACGTACGTCTGGAGCAGGGCCGCAACCCGCATGTGTCGGACGGCGTGCTCGAAGCGGTGGGACGGGCGCTGCGCCTCGACGAGGCCGAGCAGGAGCACCTGCGCAACCTCGCCCGCCCCGACCGGGCGCTGCCGGCCCGCCCCCGCGGAGCCCGCGCGGCACAGGGGGCCGCCGTACGGCCCGCGCTGCGCCGGCTGATCGACGCGCAGCCGGGGCCCGCCTACCTGTGCGGGCACGCCACCCAGGTGCTGGCCTGGAACCCCCTCGCGGCCGCCGTCTTCGGTGACTTCGGCCAACTGCCGCCGGACGAGCGGACGTTCGCGCACCTCGTCTTCCTCGACCCTGCCTACCGCGAGCTGTTCGCGGACAGTTGGCAGGCCAAGGCGGAGTCCACGGTCGCGTTTCTGCGGGTCGGCGCGGGACGGCACCAGGACGATCCCGTACTGACCGGGCTGATCGGCACGCTCGCGGTGAAGAGCGAGGAGTTCCGGGTGCTGTGGGCGCGCCAGGACGTTCGGGACAAGGGGCCCGGGCGGTACGGGCTGCGCCACCCGCTGGTCGGCGCGCTCGACCTCGACTTCGAGATCCTGCACACCACCGAGCCCGGCCAGGTCCTGGTCGGCTACCTCCCGGCGCCCGGCACGGGAGCGCAGGACGCGCTCGGGCTGCTCGCCAGCTGGAACGCGCCGGCCGTGGACGCCGGGAGCGCGGGGGAGCGGCGTACGGGCTGATCGACAGGGTGTCGGGTCGGTGCGCCACCGCTCGACGCACCGTCCATTGTCCGCGCGGTGGGCAGGGCGGCATGCTGCCCGGGTGCCCCACACGTCGAAGAACTCCTCGCCGTCCCGTAGGTCCCTGCTGCGCGCGCTCGGCGGTGGCGCTGCCCTCGGCGCGCTCGCCGGCTGTGGGGTGCCCGCCGCCTATGTGTCACCCGGCGACCGCGCCGGAGCCGACCTCTCCGCCAGCGACAAGCGGCTGACCTGGGCGAACTGGCCGCTGTACATCGACACCGACGACGAGGACACGACACGTCGGCCAACGCTGGACGCTTTCGAGAAGCGCACCGGGATCGCCGTCGACTACGTCGAGGAGATCAACGACAACGACGAGTTCTTCGGCAAGATCAGCCCGTCCCTCATGAACCATCAGCGGACGGGCCGCGATCTGATCGTCATCAGCGACTGGATGTGCGCCCGGTTCGTCCGGCTCGGCTGGGTCCAGGAGATGGACCGCAGCCGCCAGCCCAACATCACCAAGTACCTTGACCCGCTGCTGCGTTCGCCCGCCTTCGACCCCGGGCGCAGGTCGACCGTGCCGTGGCAGTCGGGGATCACCGGCATCGCGTACAACCGACGCAGGGTCGGCCGCGAGATCAAGCACGTCTCCGACCTGTGGGCGGACGACCTGAAGGGCCGCGTCACCCTGCTCTCCGGACTGGACGAGGCGTTCGCGCTGCTCATGCAGGGCAACGGCGTAGACATCACCAAGTGGACGGCGGACGACTTCCACACCGTCTGCGACCAGGTCGAGAAGCGTGTGCACAGCGGTCACATCCGGCGCTTCACCGGCAACGACTACATCAAGGACCTGTCGAGCGGTGACGTACTCGCGTGCCAGGCGTACTCCGGGGACGTGATCCAGCTCCAGGCCGACGACCCCGACATCCGCTTCGTCGTCCCCGAGGAGGGCGCGGAACTGTGGGCGGAGTCGCTGATGATCCCCAACCTGGCCCGCCACAAGGCCAACGCGGAGGAGCTCGTCGACTACTACTACCAGCCGGAGGTCGCCGCGGAGCTGGCCGCCTGGGTCAACTACGTCTGTCCGGTCCCCGCCGCCCAGGACGTCCTCGCCTCCTCCACGGACAAGGACACCGCCGCCCTCGCCGAGGACCCGCTGATCTTCCCCGACTCCGCCATGCGCAGGCGCCTCGCGATCGCCCGCGACATCGCGTCAACGGAACGCACGGAGTTCGCCAAGCGGTGGAACGCGATCGCGGGGCTGTAGCGCCTTCAGTGGGTACGGGGGCAGGTTTTGAACACGTTCAACCAGGGCGTACGCTCCTGCCATGAGCGACCGTGGTGGTGACAGAGCCGCCCTTCTCAAGGGCATCCGTGTGTGGCTGGTCCTCTTCGTCGTCTGCCTGGTGCTGAGCGGGGCGACGGCCTTCCCTCTGGTGCACGAACTGCACTGGACCGAGGACCTGTTGAGGTCCCTGTCCGTGCCGGAGCACCTGCCCGCCCTCATGGACTGGATCGAGCGCGTACGGCACGGGGTCGACGTCGCCGACGAGCAGTACCCCTTCCTGCTGTACGGCACGGACTGGCTGGCGTTCGCGCACCTCGTGATCGCCGTCGCCTTCTACGGGCCCTACCGCGACCCGGTCCGCAACATCTGGGTCGTCGAGTTCGCGATGATCGCCTGCGCCGGCATCGTCCCGCTCGCCCTGATCTGCGGACCGCTCCGCGGCATCCCCTTCTGGTGGTCGGTCATCGACATGTCCTTCGGGGTCTTCGGGGTGATCCCGCTGTACGTCGTCCGCACGAGGATTAAGCGGCTGGAGGCGCTCACCTCGGCTCCGCCGCCGCTCGCCGTGGCTACTTGAGGGCCGCCAGCGCGATCCGCTGGGCCACCGGGTTCATCGACTCGCCCTTCGCGTCGGTGGAGTTGACGGAGTAGACGAGGGTGCGGGAGAGGTCGCGGGTGGCCACCACGACCGCGCTGTAGCCGTAGCGGGCGCCCGACTTGAGCCAGTACACCTTGCCGCCGTACTCGAAGCGCTGGAGCCCGGCGCTCATGTCGGCGCCCTCGATGCCCGAGGGGACGGTGAACATCTCCTCCAGCTGCGGCTTGGGGACGATCTCGCCCCGGAAGAGGTGGGTGATCAGCCGCTCCAGGTCCGCGGTCGTGGAGATCATGTCGCCGGCCGCCCAGCGGTCCGCCTGGTTCCAGTCGGTGACGTCGACGAACTCCGTCGTGCCGTCGGCCTGCTTCACGGCCTGGTAGCCGTGGTTGTGCGGGCCGTGGATACGCGGGTCGGTCCCCGGGAAGTACGTGTGGTGCATCCCGGCGGGCCGGAGCACGCGCCGGGCGGCCTCGGAGGCGTACGAGTGGCCCGTGACCTTCTCGATCAGCATGCCGAGGATCGTGTAGTTGATGTTCAGGTAGTCCTGCTGCTCGCCCGGGTCGAACTCCGGGCCCTTGGCCACCGCCGACGCGACGACCTGCTTCGGGGTGAGCGTGTCGAAGCGGTGCGCGTACACGTCCTCGAAGGAGTCGCCGAAGCCGTCGCCCGCCTGGATCCCGCTGGTGTGGTTCAGCAACTGCCGTACGGTGATCGGCTTGAAGGCGGGCGACAGCAGCTCGGGGAGGTACTTCTGCACGGGGGCGCCGAGGTCGATCCTGTCCTCGGCCGCGAGGTCCAGCACCACCGCCGCCGTGACGACCTTCGTGGTCGAACCGGCACGGAAGCGCGCGTTCGGGTCCGCCTTGCGGCGGCTTTCCAGATCGTGCACCCCGGCGCTCCCTCGCCATGTGCCGTCGCTGCCGCCGACCCGTACGAGCGCGGCCGTCGCATCGGAGTCCGGCAGCCCGGCGAGCGCGGCGCGCAGGGCCGCGGCGTCAGGGCCGGCAGCGGCGGAGTGCGCGGCCGCGGCCGCGGCGGGGGACGAGGCAAATGCGGGGGCGGCCAGTGGTCCGGCCGTCAGGCCCAGGACGAGGGCGGTGGCCACGGCGGTGAGGGTTCGGCTGCGAACAGGCATGCGGCTGCTCCTGAGTGGTGTGGGAAGGGGTCTGCAGGCGTCTGGTGATCATCCTGTGGCCGCCCGCCGCCTCGCGGATCGTCGCCGAGGAGGGCACCGCCCCTGGTATCCGCCCGGAGCAACACCCGCTGTGCACAAGGGTGTTGTGCGGGTTCACCCCTAGGGCGGGCGCGGCGAAAGTTTCGGCGCCGGAAAAGTGTTATCGCGGAAGGCGTCCTTCCGTCTCCATATGCGGAGGCGGGGCGCAGGCCTCTGCGGCCTTACCCGGCCGGTGTGATCTCCGACATAGGGAGCGGGCAGGCGAAGCCGCGGCTGAGAGGGTGCGGGGAAGACCGGCGGCAGGTCGGTGACATCGAAAGGTGCGAGGTACGTACGTGGACGGGCGGCAGTGGCGCTCCACCATCGCGGCGGCGCAGGACGGTGACCGGCGGGCACTGGACGAGCTGGTCGCGGGCTGGCTCCCCCTCGTCTACAACATCGTCGGCCGTGCCCTGAACGGCCACGCGGACGTCGACGACGTCGTGCAGGAGACCATGCTGCGCGCCGTCGACAACCTCGGCTCGCTGCGCGACCCGGACAGCTTCCGGTCCTGGCTGGTCGCCATCGCCATGCGCCAGATACGCGACCGGGCGCGCCGCCGCACGTCCGAGACGCTGGACGACGGCGCGGGCGACCAGGCCGCCGACTTCGCCGAACTGACCGTGCTGCGGCTCCAGTTGGAGGGGCAGCGACGCGAGGTCGCGGAAGCCGTGCGCTGGCTCGACGACGAGGACCGCCAACTGCTCTCGCTGTGGTGGCTGGAGGTCGCGGGCGAGCTCACCCGGCGCGAACTGGCCGCGGCCGTCGGGATCAGCCGCCAGCATGCCGCCGTCCGCGTCCAGCGCATGAAGGCCCGCCTGGAGGCCGCGCGCGGCATCGTGCGCGCCCTCGACTCGTCCTGCCCGGACCTGCGCAAGGTGACCGCCCGCTGGGGCGGGCGGCCCGACTCGGTGTGGCGCAAGCGGTTCGCCCGGCACATCCGGGGCTGCGCCCGCTGCTCCGGGCCCGCCGAGACTGTCGTACCGGCCGAACGGCTCCTCGTCGGCATCGCCCTCGTTCCGATACCCGTCGGCTTCACGCTGTCCCTGGCGCTCGGCGGCAAGACGGCGGCGGCCGTCGCCGCGGCGGTGCCGGTCGGCTGGTCGGCGAAGGTGCTCGGCGTGCTGAGCAAGCCCGCCGTCGCGGTGACGGCGGGCGCGACCCTCGCGGCCGGCGGGGTGTACGTCGTGACGCAGGTGCCGGACGCCCCGCCGCCGCGGGCCCTCGCACCGACGGCCGCGAGCACGGCCCGTCCGCCGGCCCGGAACACGGCCGCCCCGGCGAGCCCGTCGCACTCGACCTCCCCGTCCGCCACTCCTTCGCCTTCCGCGTCCGCCGGCACCCGCGTCCAGCCGTACGGCACCGTCGTCGACGCCGTCGACCCGGCCCCGGACCCCCGCGCGCGGCCCGCCGCGCTGCCGCACCGGCCCGAGTCAGGGCTCACCAGCAGCGGCGGCGCGCACGCCGTGATGAACCACCGCGGGGACAACGTGGTGCTCAAGGGCCAGGGCTATGTCCTGGTCCGCTGGCAGATCTCCCCGAAGTACCGGGCCGGAGCGCTGGCCATGCCGAGCTGGACCGGACTGAAGGGCAAGCTCTTCCATGTGGCGTCGGGCGGCGGCCGCCGGATGGACGACACCTTCCCGGACAGCGGCGACGGCTACACGTCCGGCATGGGCGGGCCCGACATCGGCTACGCCGTACCGCCGGCCGGCACCCAGCAGATGTGGCAGAACGAGTACTTCTACCTCGACGGCGCGGTCACCCTCACCGTGAACGAGCGCGGCGCCGACTACGGCCTCAGCGTCTTCCCGTCGAGCCGGGACGCGGTCGAGGCGGACGTCACCACCGGCCCGGCCCAGGGCGCGATCCGCTACGGCCTCGTCCGCGACACCGGCAAGGACACGGCCCCGGTACCGCAGTACGTGACCCGCACGAGCCCGGCCGATCCGGCGACGGTCGCGCAGCACTCCCGCGTCTAGCGTTTCTCCGCCGCCGTCACGTCGTCCCCTTGCGCAGGGCGCACAACGCGTCGATGCGGTTGGTCGTGATCGAGTCCACGCCCATGTCGAGGAGCCGCCGCATGGAGCGCCGGGTGTCCGGGGTCCACACCGACAGCAGATGGCCGTCCCGGTGGACGCGGGCGGTGAGGTCGCGATCGACCAGCGCGAAGCGGTAGTTGAGCCAGCGGGGCCGGACCGCCGCGAGCAGCGCGGGCCGCGGCGGCGCGAGGGTCGTCCAGGTCAGCGCGATCTCCGCGGCGGGGTCGGCCGCGCGCACCGCGAGCATGGTCTCGGCGCCCGCGCAGTAGTACACCCGCTCCTCGGCCCCGCACTCGCGCACGACGTCGACGATCCGGCGTACGGCCCGTCCGTCCGGCCCGCCCGGCAGGTCGATCATGAGCCGGGCGTCACCGATCGCCGCCAGCGCGTCCACGAGCGTGGGCACCCCGCCGGCCGTGAGCCCGCGCACCTCGTCGAAGGAGAGCGAGCGCACCGGCCGGTCCTGCTCCCACAGCCGCTTCAGCGTCCCGTCGTGCAGCAGTACGGGCACCCCGTCGCGGGTGAGGCGGACGTCCACCTCCACCGCGTCCGCGCCCAGTCGCAGCGCGGAACGCAGCGAGTCGAGGGTGTTCTCACGGACGCGGTAGGGGTCGCCGCGGTGGGCGACGGCAGTCACGGTGTGCATGCGCCCATTGTGAAGCCGACGGGAGTCAGGGTGCGAGCCACACCGAGGTGTACGTGTCGATCTCCTCGGCGAGCTTCTTCTTGCCGGGCCCGTCCAGGAAGGACGCCTCGACGGCGTTCTTGGCGAGCGCGGCGAGGCCCCGCTCGTCGAGGTCGAGGAGCCGGGCGGCGACCGCGTACTCGTTGTTGAGGTCGGTACCGAACATCGGCGGGTCGTCGGAGTTGATGGTGACGAGCACGCCCGCGGCCACCATCTCCTTGACCGGGTGTTCGTCGAGGGTGCGGACCGCGCGAGTGGCGATGTTGGAGGTCGGGCAGACCTCCAGGGCGATGCGGTGCTCGGCGAGGTGCGCGAGGAGCTTCGGGTCCTGCGCGGAGCTGGTGCCGTGCCCGATGCGCTCGGCGCGCAGGTCCCGCAGGGAGTCCCAGACCGTCTCCGGGCCCGTCGTCTCACCGGCGTGCGGCACGGAGCGCAGGCCGGCGGCGATGGCGCGGTCGAAGTACGGCTTGAACTGCGGCCGCGGTACGCCGATCTCCGGCCCGCCGAGCCCGAACGAGACCAGGCCCTCGGGGCGCAGCCGGTCGTCCGTGGCCAGCCGCGTCGTCACCTCCGCCGCTTCCAGCCCCGCCTCTCCGGGGATGTCGAAGCACCAGCGCAGGACCACGCCGAGCTCCGCCTCCGCCGCCTTGCGGGCGTCCTCGATCGCCTCCATGAACGCGCGCTCGTCGATGCCGCGCCGGACCGAGGAGAACGGGGTGAGGGTCAGCTCGGCGTAGCGCACCTGCTGGCGTGCCATGTCGCGGGCCACCTCGTACGTGAGCAGCCGTACGTCCTCCGGGGTGCGGATGAGGTCGACGACGGACAGGTACACGTTGATGAAGTGGGCGAAGTCGGTGAACGTGAAGAAGTCGGCCAGGGCCTCGGGGTCGGTGGGCACCTTGGAGTCGGGGTGGCGGGCGGCCAGCTCGGAGACGATGCGCGGGGACGCGGAGCCCACGTGGTGCACGTGCAGTTCGGCCTTGGGCAGTCCGGCGATGAAGGCGTGCGGATCGCGGATGTCGACGTGCTCGGTCAAGGGGTTCCTCCCCGGGAACGGCGCCTGCGGACCGTGGTCGGCTGGGCGCGGGTGATCGGCTGATCGGTGACTCGGGATCATCGTAGGCCGACCGCCACACGCCGGGGGCTCGGGCCGTAGCATGACGGAACGTACGACAAAACGTACGACAAAGGGGGGACCGCACATGCCCGACGACGCGCAGGAGCCGGAAGCGGCTGCCGCGAATCCGTGGGCACCCCCGGCCCCTCCTCCCGCCGAGGACAGCGCACCGGCTCCCGCCGGGGAGGCCGCGACGCCTGGTGCGGGCGAGGCTTTCGGTGGGTCCGCCGGGCGGGGCGATGAGCGAGGGCCGGAGGTGGCGGGCGCGCTCGGGTGGGCGTCGCCGTCCTCGTCCTGCGAGGGCAGCGCACCCGGGCCCAGCGCGGAGGACGCCGTGGCCGACGCGGTGCCTGGTGCGTACGTCGGTCCCGTGGACGCGGTGCCCGGTGTGTCGGCCGGTCCGGTGGACAGGGCGCCCGGTGTGTCCGTCGGCCCAGGCGGCGCGGGGCCCGCCGCGGGCCGGCCTTCCGATCCGGCTCCCGGGCAGGGTCCCGCCGGTGAGTCCCGGGTCCCCCTGGACAAGGTCGTCGACGTCCCGCGTGCGGAGCCGAACCCGTGGGCGCCCCCGGTGGAAACGCCCCGGCCTCCGCGGCGCGGCACTCACACGTTCCCCTCCGCCCCTTCTCCCTCTTCTCCCTCTTCTCCCTCTGTCTTCTCCGCTCCCTCCGTCCACGGCGAACCGGTCCCCCCACCGCCTGTGGGTCCCGAGGGCCCCGGCCTGCCGCCGTACGGTCATGGCTACGGCTGGCCGGCGATGCCGCTCGCGCCGAGCAACGGGATGGGCACCGCCGGGCTGGTGCTCGGGATCCTCGCCGCCCTCGTGTTCTGCGTGTGGCCGCTGGCCATCGTGCTCGGCATCCTGGGCGTGGTCTTCGGCGCGCTCGGCCGGCGCAAGGCGCGCCGGGGCGAAGCGACGAACCCGGGTCAGGCGCTCGCCGGGATCATCTGCGGAGCCGTCGGCATCGCGCTGGGCATCGCCGTGGTGGTGATCGTCCTGGTCGCGCGCCACGACAGCGGGGACGGCGACTCCGACGACGGCGGCGACGGTTTCTCCACGTCGCTGTCCCTGTCACTGCCGCCGGCCGCGCAGCACGTCCGCCAGGACCTGTAGGCCCTCGGAGCTGTCGCTCCTGTGAGCGTCAGCCGCGCTCGCGCAGTCTCTCCCGCGCCTCCATCAGGGCGAAGCCCAGCAGATTCGGCCCCCGCCACTTCTCGGGATGCGCGGCCCGCTCGTCGTCCGCCGCGAGCCCGATGCCCCAGACGCGGTCCACGGGGCTGGCCTCCACGAGGACGCGGTCACCGGTGGCCAGCAGAAACGTCCGCAGATCGGGGTATGCGGCGAACTTGTGGACGCTGCCCTCCACCACGATCTCGTAGCGCTCCCGATCCCACACGGAGTCGTCGAAAGCGCGCACCAGCCGCCCCACCTTCTTGGCGAGCGCGGGACTGCGCGCCTCGACGGCCTGCCGCTCCGCCTCCGCATCCCCGAAGAGCCGCGCCTTGCCCGCCATCATCCAGTGCTCGGCGGTCGCGTAGCGCACCCCTTCCACGGTGAACGGCGACGGCCACCACTGGCTCAGACAGCTCGCGTCGACCTGCCCGGCGCGACGTGGCCGGTGCCCCCAGAAGTGCAGGTACTTGACCCTCGCCCCCGCGCGGACTTCCCTGGTCAGGACTTCCCAAGAATCGATCTTCCCCATGCACGCGAGTCTGGCACGCACCACTGACACTCCGTCCTGCCTTTTCCCGGTGGACTCGACACCTGGTCGACGCTTTCCTTAACTGATCGACAGAATTCGTCGCGTAACCAAAAGGCAACAACGGAATCACTTGTTGGAGTGCCATTGCTCTGTCAGGATCGGCACTCAAATCGAGCTGGAGCTACGCCGACCCCCGCTGGACGGGGAGGGTGGCGGAGGAGAGCGACATGCACAATGCGGGCCATCGCTTCCAGGCGCAGGACCGTTTCGCGGACGGCGCCCAGTACATCGCCGGGCGGCTGACCAAGGGCACCTCCGGCCGCACGCACGCGGTGGTCGACCCCGCCACCGGCGACGAGGTCTACTCGTACGAACTGGCGAGCACCGTGGACGTGGACGCGGCCGTCGCCGCGGCTCGTCAGGCGTTCCCCGGCTGGGCGGGTGCCACCCCCGGCGAGCGCTCCGACGCGCTGCACCGCTTCGCCGCCGTGCTCGCCGACCGCGCCGAGGAGTTCGCGCAGGCCGAGTCCCTGCAGTGCGGCAAACCCCTCAAGCTCACCCGTGAGTTCGACGTGCCCGGCACGATCGACAACACCTCGTTCTTCGCGGGCGCGGCCCGGCACCTCCAGGGGCAGTCCGCGGGCGAGTACTCCGGCGACCACACCTCGTACGTACGCCGTGAGCCCATCGGTGTCGTCGGCTCCATCGCGCCCTGGAACTACCCCCTCCAGATGGCGGCCTGGAAGATCCTCCCGGCCATCGCCGCGGGCAACACGATCGTGCTGAAGCCCGCCGAGCTGACCCCGCTCACCTCGCTGCTGTTCGCCGAGGCGGCGACCGCGGCCGGGATCCCCGACGGGGTCGTCAACATCATCACGGGCGCAGGGAAGGACGCGGGCGAGCACCTGGTCGGCCACCCCGACGTCGCCATGACCTCCTTCACCGGGTCCACCGCCGTCGGCAAGCGGGTCGCCGAGCTCGCCACCTCGACCGTCAAGCGGCTCCACCTGGAGCTGGGCGGCAAGGCCCCCTTCGTCGTCTTCGACGACGCCGACGTGGACGCCGCCGTGCACGGCGCGGTCGCGGGCTCGCTCATCAACACCGGCCAGGACTGCACGGCCGCCACGCGCGCGTACGTGCAAAGGCCCCTCTACGAGGAGTTCGTCACGAAGACGGCCGCCCTCATGGCGAGCGTCCGCGTGGGCGACCCCTTCGCGCCCGGCACCGACCTCGGCCCGCTGATCTCGCACGCCCAGCGCGACCGCGTCGCCGGATTCGTCGACCGGGCCCGCGCCTACGCCGAGGTCGTCACCGGCGGCGAGGCCCCCCAGGGAGAGCTCAAGAGCGGCGCGTACTACCGGCCCACCCTGGTCGTGGGCGCCGCCCAGGACAGCGAGATCGTGCAGTCCGAGATCTTCGGTCCCGTCCTGGTGGTGCTCCCCTTCGACACCGACGACGAGGGCATCCGCCTCGCCAACGACACGCCGTACGGGCTGGCCGCCTCCGCGTGGAGCCGCGACGTGTACCGGGCCGGCCGCGCCACCCGCGAGATCAAGGCGGGCTGCGTGTGGGTCAACGACCACATTCCGATCATCAGCGAGATGCCGCACGGCGGATACAAGGCGTCCGGTTACGGCAAGGACATGTCGGCGTACTCGTTCGAGGAGTACACCCAGATCAAGCACGTCATGTTCGACAACACGGCGGAGGTCAGGAAGGGCTGGCACCGCACGATCTTCGGGGACCGGCCGTAGCCGGCCGACCGGTCGCGGGCGACGGATCGGCCGGGATCGACCGACCGTTCGCCGGCGACCGGCCGGCTACCGCAGGGGGCAGACCAGGCCGAGACCAGGCCGCGACACTCCGGAAAGGCACCACGAGCATGGAGCAGTACGAGCCCGACCGACTCTCCCCGGTCCAACTGGCCGCCATGCGGCGCAGTTACAGGAACGGCAGGGCCTCTCTCAGCCGCCGTTCACTGCTGCGCGCCTCCGCCGGCGGCGCGCTCGCCGTCGGCGGTCTCGGGGCGCTGAGCGGCTGCGGGATCCCCGCCGCCGGCAAGACCCAGGGCGGCGTCTCCGCCGAGGACCACTCGGCCAAGGAGAAGACGATCAACTTCTCCAACTGGACCGAGTACATGGACGTGGACGACAGCGAGAAGCACCACCCCACGCTCGACGCGTTCACCGAACGCACCGGCATCAAGGTCAAGTACACCGAGGACATCAACGACAACGTCGAGTTCTTCGGCAAGATCAAGCCGCAGCTCGCGGCGGGCCAGGACACCGGACGCGACATCATCGTCGTCACCGACTGGCTGGCGGCCCGGATGATCCGCTTCGGGTGGGTCCAGAAACTGGACGCGGCCAACCTGCCGCACGCCTACACCAACCTCTCGCAGCAGTTCCGCAACCCCGACTGGGACCCGGGCCGCGCCTACTCGTACCCCTGGCAGGGCATCTCGACCGTCATCGCCTACAACAAGAAGGCGCTCGACGGCATCGAGGTGAAGTCGATCTCCGACATGCTCGACAACCCCAAGCTCAAGGGGCGCATCGGCTTCCTCTCGGAGATGCGCGACAGCATGGGCATGACGCTGCTGGACATGGGCAAGGACCCGTCGAAGTTCACCGACGACGACTTCGACGCGGCGATCGCGCGCCTCCAGAAGGCCGTCGACAAGGGCCAGATCCGCCGCTTCACCGGCAACGACTACACGTCCGACCTCACCAAGGGCGACCTCGCGGCCTGCGTCGCCTGGGCCGGTGACGTCGTCCAGCTCAAGGCGGACAGCCCCGACGTCGACTTCGTCATCCCCGACAGCGGCTACCTGACGTCCACGGACAACATGCTGATCCCCAACAAGGCACGTCACAAGACGAACGCCGAGCGGCTCATGGACTACTACTACGAGCCCGAGCCGGCCGCCAAGCTCGCCGCCTACATCAACTACGTCTGTCCCGTCGACGGGGTGAAGCCCTATCTCGCGAAGATCGACAAGGACGCGGCGAACAACCCGCTGATCATTCCTGACAAGGCCATGGCCGCCAAGTCGCACGCCTTCCGCTCACTGAGCCAGAAGGAAGAGACGGCCTACGAAGAGAAGTTCGCGAAGCTCACAGGGGCGTGACCACGATGACGAATGACAACAGCGGCGACGTCCGCCTCTCCGGGATCAGCAAGACGTACGGCTCCTTCACCGCCGTGCATCCGCTCGACCTGACCGTGCCGCAGGGCTCCTTCTTCGCCCTGCTGGGCGCCTCGGGCTGCGGCAAGACCACCACCCTGCGCATGATCGCCGGCCTGGAGGAGCCCTCCGGGGGCACCGTCTCGCTCGGCGACCAGGACGTGACGAACCTGCCGCCGTACAAGCGGCCGGTGAACACCGTCTTCCAGTCGTACGCCCTCTTCCCGCACCTCGACATCTTCGAGAACGTCGCCTTCGGTCTGCGCCGGCGCGGCATCAAGTCGGTGAAGAAGCAGGTCGAGGACATGCTGGAGCTCGTCCAGCTCGGCGAGCAGGCCCGCAAGAAGCCGCACCAGCTCTCCGGCGGCCAGCAGCAGCGTGTCGCCGTGGCCCGCGCGCTGATCAACACGCCCAAGGTGCTCCTGCTCGACGAACCCCTCGGCGCCCTCGACCTCAAGCTGCGCCGCCAGATGCAGCTGGAGCTCAAGCGCATCCAGACCGAGGTCGGCATCACCTTCATCCATGTCACGCACGACCAGGAGGAGGCCATGACCATGGCCGACACGGTCGCCGTGATGAACGGAGGCCGCGTCGAGCAACTCGGCTCGCCCGTCGACCTCTACGAGAACCCGAACACCACGTTCGTCGCCAACTTCCTCGGCACCTCCAACCTCATCGAGGCCGAGGTCGACTCCAAGAGCGGCGACGAGATCGTCCTCAGGGCCGGCGGCGGCAAGCTGATGCTGCCCGAGGCGCGATGTTCGGCGCCCACGGCGACCGGCGGCAAGGTGCTGGTCGGCGTGCGCCCCGAGAAGATCTCGCTGACGCACGCCGACGACGCAGGGGAGATCCCGGCGGGCCGCAACCGCATCACCGGAAAGATCGCCGACTCCAGCTTCATCGGCGTCTCCACGCAGTACGTCATCGACAGCGCGGTCTGCCCGGAGTTCGAGGTCTACGCACAGAACGTCGACCGCGACCCCCGCCTGGTGCCCGGCACCGACGTCGTCCTGCACTGGAACCCGGCGCACACCTTCGGCCTGGACGCGGCGCAGGACATAGACGCGGGTGTCGAGTCGGTCGAGGAAGAGGCCGCCTGATGTCGACGCTCACCGAGGCGCCACCGCCTCTCGCGCCCAGCGCGCCCGAGAAGAAGCCGCCGCGCAAACGGGGCCGCCTGACGCCGTACTGGCTGCTGCTGCCCGGCATGCTGTGGCTGATCGTCTTCTTCGCGCTGCCGATGGTCTACCAGGCCTCCACGTCCGTGCAGACGGGCTCCCTGGAGGACGGCTTCAAGGTCACCTGGCACTTCCAGACGTACTGGGACGCGCTGGTCGACTACTACCCGCAGTTCCTGCGCTCCATCCTCTACGCGGGCTCGGCGACGATCCTGTGCCTGCTGCTCGGCTACCCGCTGGCCTATCTGATCGCCTTCCGCGCGGGCCGCTGGCGCAACCTGATCATGATCCTGGTGATCGCGCCGTTCTTCACCAGCTTCCTGATCCGCACCCTCGCCTGGAAGACGATCCTCGCGGACGGCGGCCCGGTGGTCGGCGCCCTCAACTCGCTGCACGTCCTGGACGTCACCAGCTGGCTCGGCATCACGGCCGGCGACCGCGTCCTCGCGACCCCGCTCGCGGTCGTCTGCGGTCTGACGTACAACTTCCTGCCGTTCATGATCCTGCCGCTCTACACCTCGCTGGAGCGGATCGACGGGCGGCTGCACGAGGCGGCGGGCGACCTGTACGCGCGGCCGTTCACCACCTTCCGCAAGGTGACCTTCCCGCTGTCGATGCCGGGCGTCGTCTCCGGAACACTGCTGACCTTCATCCCGGCCAGCGGTGACTACGTGAACGCCGACCTGCTCGGCTCCACGGACACCCGCATGGTCGGCAACGTCATCCAGACGCAGTTCCTGCGGATTCTCGACTATCCGACCGCCGCGGCGCTCTCGTTCATCCTCATGGCCGGAATCCTCTTCATGGTCACGTTCTACATCCGTAAGTCCGGGACGGAGGATCTGGTTTAAATGGCCTTCGTCAACTGGCTCAAGCGTCATTTCGTCGTCATCGCGGGACTGGGGACGCTCGGATATCTGCTGCTGCCCAACGTCGTCGTCACGGTGTTCTCCTTCAACAAGCCGAAGGGGCGCTTCAACTACGAGTGGCAGAACTTCTCCACGGACGCCTGGCGCGACCCGTGCGGTGTCGCCGACATGTGCGGCTCGCTCTCGCTCAGCCTGCAGATCGCCGTCTGGGCGACGCTCGGCGCCACCATCCTCGGCACGATGATCGCCTTCGCGCTGGTCCGCTACCGCTTCCGCGCGCGCGGCGCGGTGAACTCGCTGATCTTCCTGCCGATGGCGATGCCCGAGGTCGTGATGGCCGCCTCGCTGCTCACCCTGTTCCTCAACATGGGCGCCCAGCTGGGCTTCTGGACGATCCTCATCGCCCACATCATGTTCTGCCTCAGCTTCGTCGTCACCGCCGTGAAGGCACGTGTGATGTCGATGGACCCGCGTCTTGAGCAGGCCGCGCAGGACCTGTACGCAGGGCCGGTGCAGACCTTCGTGCGCGTCACGCTGCCCATCGCGGCCCCCGGGATCGCCGCGGGCGCACTGCTCGCCTTCGCGCTCTCCTTCGACGATTTCATCATCACCAATTTCAACGCGGGCTCGACCGTCACCTTCCCCATGTTCGTCTGGGGTTCGGCGCAGCGCGGAACACCCGTTCAGATCAATGTCATCGGTACGGCCATGTTCCTCATCGCCGTACTGTTCGTCCTGTTCGCCATGGTCGTAGGAAACCGTCGGAACAGGCAAAAGGCATAACGCTCGTAGGGAGTTGAAATCATGGCCCCAGGCGCCATGAGCAGTTGGACGAAGTCTCTTTCCGAAGCCCAGCCGGTGTCGTACTGGCTGGACGACCCCGGCAAGCCCCGCCCCGAGCCCGCCCTCACCGGCGCCGAGACCTGCGACCTGCTCGTCGTCGGCGGTGGCTACAGCGGACTGTGGACCGCGCTGATCGCCAAGGAGCGCGACCCGCAGCGGGACGTGGTGCTGGTGGAGGGCCGCGAGGTGGGCTGGGCCGCCTCCGGCCGCAACGGCGGCTTCTGCGCAGCATCGCTCACCCACGGTCTGGCCAACGGGCTCGCCCGCTGGCCGGACGAGATCGGGAAGCTGGAGGAGCTGGGCGCCCGCAACCTCGACGAGATCGAGGCGGCGGTCGCCCGCTACTCCATCGACTGCGACTTCGAGCGCACCGGCGAGATCGACGTCGCCACCGAGCCGCACCAGGCGGCCGAACTGCGGGAGTGGTACGAGGAACTGGAGCGCGCGGGCCTCGCGGACGGCGTCGAGTTCCTGGACGCCGACGCGGTCCGCGAGCAGGTCGACTCGCCGACCTTCCTGGCCGGTCTGCACGACCGCCGCGGCGTCGCCATGCTGCACCCCGCCAAGCTCGCCTGGGGCCTCAAGCGCGCCTGCGTGCAGCTGGGGGTGCGGGTGTACGAGAACACGCCCGCGCTCGATCTGAAGGCGTACGGCGCCGGGATGGCCGTCCGCACGCCGTACGGCTCGGTTCGCGCCCGCAAGGTCGCGCTCGGCACCAACATCTTCCCGAACCTGGTCAAGCGCGTGCGGTCGTACACCGTGCCGGTCTACGACTACGCGCTGATGACCGAACCGCTGACCGCCGACCAGCTCGCCTCCATCGGCTGGAAGAACCGCCAGGGACTCGGCGACAGCGCCAACCAGTTCCACTACTTCCGGCTCTCCGCCGACAACCGCATCCTGTGGGGCGGGTACGACGCGATCTATCCGTACGGCGGCCGGGTGCGCGCCGAGTACGACGACCGCCCGGAGACGTACGCGAAGCTCGCCGGGCACTTCTTCACCTGCTTCCCGCAGCTGGAGGGCGTGCGGTTCACGCACGCGTGGGGCGGCGCCATCGACACCTGCTCGCGCTTCTCTGCCTTCTTCGGCACCGCGCACCAGGGGAAGGTCGCGTACGCGGCCGGGTACACGGGCCTCGGTGTGGGCGCGACCCGCTTCGGCGCGGACGTGATGCTGGACCTGCTGTCGGGCGAGACCACGGAGCGCACCTCCCTCGAAATGGTCCGCAAGAAGCCGCTGCCCTTCCCGCCCGAGCCCTTCGCCTGGACGGGCATCGCCCTCACCAAGTGGTCGCTGGCCCGCGCGGACGCGCACGGCGGGCGCCGCAACCTCTGGCTGAAGACCATGGACAAGCTGGGGCTGGGCTTCGACAGTTGACGCCCGGCGGGGCACGGGGGCGCATCGAAGCGCCCTTGATCCAACGGCGTACGCCCTGCTCAACCGCAGTGACGCGGTTCACTACCAACTGGTAGAGGAAACCCGCGTAATGCTCGGCCGGGGACCTCCCTCTCTCCTGTGACGCGACTGGCGTCCACACGAGAAAGAGGGAGGTTCCGTCATGACAGGGGCCAAGACCGCGGTCGAGTGGCTGGCATCCGTGGCTCCGGATCCCGAGGCCTGCCGGTGGGAATGGGAGCGCAATCCCCTCGGGGTCGCGCTGCTTCCGGCGGGAAAACTCTGGGACGTGCTCATCCTGCCGGGTGCTCTCGGCTATCCCACGCTCGACGTACTGACCCGCGTGATCGACCAACCCGGCCCGGTGCTCGTCGACTTCGGCGACGCCCGGATGGGCTTCTTCGTGCCCGCGGGCACGGCGGCCCGGTGGCTGGGCACGGGGGTGCGCACGGCGGGGCGCGGCACGTGGATCGTGGTGCCGTACCCCGGACGGTCGAGCGGCAGTGTCCGCTGGCTCGTCCCGCCGGACGGTTCGGGCACCCTCACCGACCCGGCGTTGCTGGAACTGGCGATGCACGAGGCGGCCGCGGGTCTCGCCATAGAGGAGGACCGCTGACCGTCAGAGGTCTTGACAAGTGAATTGGTCTGGACCAAATTGGGCGCGCTCCACCCTCCTGAATCCCCCCATGCCTGGAGGCAGTTGTGGATCGCACCAGACCACTCGCGCGTCGCCGACTTCTCGCTGTAGGCACGGCCGTCCTCCTGGCCGTACCCGGCATTACCGCGCTCTCGTCGGCCGCCCGTGCGGCCGACGCGGACCTCGCCCGAAACGGCGGCTTCGAGTCCGGCCTGGACGGCTGGACCTGTACCGCGGGCAGCGGTGCGAGCGTCAACTCACCTGTGCACAGCGGAAGTTCCGCGCTGAAGGCGACCCCGGCCGGCAGCGACAACGCCCAGTGCGCGCAGACGGTGACCGTCAAACCCGACTCGCAGTACACCCTCGCCGGATACGTCCGCGGCAGCTACGTCTACCTCGGCGCGAGCGGCACCGGCACCACCGACGTCTCCACCTGGACCCAGTCCGCCCCCGACTGGCAGCACCTCACCAGCACCTTCCGCACCGGAGCGTCCACCACCAAGGTCACGATCTACACCCACGGCTGGTACGGCACCGGGGCCTACTACGCCGACGACGTCTCCCTGACCGGCCCCGGCGTCGACGCCGGTCAGCCGCCCGCCGCGCCCACCGGCCTCAAGGCCGGCACCGTCACGTCCAGCAGCGTCCCCCTGTCCTGGTCCGCGGTCTCCGGCGCGACCGGTTACGCGATCTACCGCGACGGGGCGAAAGTCCAGACGGCGACCGGCACTTCGGCCACCGTGAGCGGCCTCGCGCCCTCCACCGCGTACAGCTTCCAGGTCGCCGCGGTGAACGACGCGGGGGAGTCGGCCAGATCGGCAGCGGTGACCGCGACGACATCGGCCGGATCGAGCGGCTCCACCGACCTGCCCGCCCACGCCCTGGTCGGCTACCTCCACGCGAGCTTCGCCAACGGCGCCGGCTATACGCGGATGGCCGACGTCCCCGACAGCTGGGACGTCATCGACCTGGCCTTCGGCGAACCCACCTCCACCACCTCCGGCGACATCCGCTTCACCCGCTGCCCGGTCACCGAGTGCCCGAGCGTCGAGAGCGACGCCGACTTCAAGGCGGCCATCAAGGCCAAGCAGGCGGCGGGCAAGAAGGTCCTGATATCCATCGGCGGCCAGAACGGCCAGGTCCAGCTGACGACGACGGCGGCCCGCGACACCTTCGTGTCGTCGGTCTCGAAGATCATCGACACCTACGGCCTCGACGGCCTGGACATCGACTTCGAGGGCCACTCACTCTCCCTCGACGCGAGCGACACCAACTTCAGGAGCCCGACCACGCCCGTGATCGTCAACCTGATCTCGGCCCTGAAGACCCTGAAGGCGAAGTACGGCACGAAGTTCGTGCTGACGATGGCGCCGGAGACCTTCTTCGTCCAACTCGGATACCAGTACTACGGCACCGGCAAGTGGGGCGGCCAGGACCCGCGCGCGGGAGCGTACCTCCCGGTGATCTACGCCCTGCGCGACGACCTGACGCTGCTGCACGTCCAGGACTACAACTCCGGGTCGATCATGGGCCTCGACAACCAGTACCACTCCATGGGCGGCGCCGACTTCCACATCGCGATGACCGACATGCTCCTGACCGGCTTCCCGGTCGCGGGCGACGCGAACAACGTCTTCCCGCCGCTGCGCCCCGATCAGATCGCGATCGGCATGCCGGCGACGACCAACGCGGGCAACGGATACGTGTCGCCGGCAGAGGTGAACAAGACCCTGGACTGTCTGACCAGGAAGACCAACTGCGGCTCGTACGCCACCCACGGCACCTGGCCCGCCCTGCGCGGCCTGATGACCTGGTCGGTCAACTGGGACCGCTTCGCGAACCGGGAGTTCTCGAAGAACTTCGACGGCTACTTCGGCTGAGGAAGAGCCACAGCGCGGCGAGCAGCATCGTGCACAGGCACCAGCTCCCCGCCACGTCCAGGGGCCAGTGGTAGCCGCGGCGGATCAGGCCGAAGGGGACCGCGAGGTTGAGGGCGGCGCAGGCGGCGAGCAGGGCGCGGCGGCTGCGGCGGCCGTGCAGCCAGGGGAGGAGGAGCAGGGTCGCGGTGCCGTAGGCGATGACGGCGGTCGCCGTGTGGCCCGAGGGGTAGAAGGCGGTTCCCGAGTCCGGGCCCATGGTCGGTGGGCCCGGCCGGGCGGTCAGTTCCTTCAGGGGGACGACCAGCGCCGGTACGGCGGCCATGAGTACGGCCCCGGCGGCCGGTTCCAGCCACCAGCGCGGCAGCCGGGCGGCCCGGGCGCGCCATGCGACGTACACCAGGACGGCGGCGAGGACGGGAACGGCGACCGTGCTGTTGCCGAAGTCGGAGAGGAATCCGTAGATCCGCTCGGGCTGCACGACGGCGGCGCTGAGGCGTTCGTCCGCGCGCGCAAGAGGGCCGCCCACGACGACCTGCCAGGTGATCAGGGCGAAGAGGACGGCCGGAAGAGCGAAGAATCCGAGAAGCCCGAGGAGTCCGAAAGAGGACGGCCGCCCCGGAACAGGGGGGGTAGTTCCGAGGCGGCCGTCCGGATCGGGTTGTCGCACGCCCCGGGGGGTTTGGGGCGGGCGACTGTCCGATCGGTGAGGAGATCCGGAGCCAGAGGCTCCGAGTGTGTGCGCGAGGGCACGACCAGGGCGAAGCTGGGGAGGCCCCGACCCGGTGTCGCCCACAGTCCCCTGTGGGCGGGGTGTATCTCTCATCTGCATAGAACCTACGGCAGGGGGTGCGGGTCCGACAGGCGGAATCGCGTCCCGTCATGCACCTCGCACACCTTCTTCACACGCTCTGACCCTTGCCGCCGAGGCGCCGGAAGGGCCCGCGTTCACCCACACGAGTGAAGCGGAATCCGGCCGTGGGGCGGGTGGGGCGTCAGATGCGGGCGAAGGCCTGCTCGATGATGTCGAGGCCTTCGTTCAGGAGGTCCTCGCCGATGACCAGCGGCGGCAGGAAGCGGAGGACGTTTCCGTACGTGCCACAGGTCAGCACCAGCAGGCCCTCCTGGTGGCAGGCCTTGGCGAGCGCGGCGGTCGCCTCGGCGTTCGGCTCCTTGGTGTCGCGGTCCTTGACCAGCTCGATGGCGATCATGGCGCCACGGCCGCGGACGTCGCCGATGATGTCGAACTTGTCCTGCATGGCGGTCAGGCGGGTCTTCATCGTCGCCTCGATCGCCTTCGCCCTGGCGTTGAGATCGAGCTCCTTCATCGTCTCGATCGAGCCGAGCGCACCCGCGCAGGCCACCGGGTTGCCGCCGTAGGTGCCGCCCAGGCCGCCCGCGTGCGCGGCGTCCATGATCTCGGCGCGGCCGGTGACGGCGGCGAGCGGGAGGCCGCCCGCGATGCCCTTGGCGGTGGTGATCAGGTCCGGGACGATGCCCTCGTCCTCGCAGGCGAACCACTGGCCGGTGCGGCAGAAGCCGGACTGGATCTCGTCGGCGACGAAGACGATGCCGTTGTCGGACGCGAACTTGCTGATCGCCGGCAGGAAGCCCTTGGCAGGCTCGATGAAGCCGCCCTCGCCGAGCACCGGCTCGATGATGATCGCGGCGACGTTCTCGGCGCCGATCTGCTTGTTGATCATGTCGATCGCCTGGGCGGAGGCCTCCGCGCCGGCGTTCTCGGGGCCGGTCAGCCAGCGGTAGCCGTACGCCACCGGCACGCGGTAGACCTCGGGCGCGAACGGGCCGAAGCCGTTCTTGTACGGCATGTTCTTGGCGGTCAGCGCCATCGTGAGGTTCGTACGGCCGTGGTAGCCGTGGTCGAAGACGACGACGGCCTGGCGCTTGGTGTACGCGCGGGCGATCTTGACGGCGTTCTCGACGGCCTCGGCGCCGCTGTTGAACAGCGCCGACTTCTTGGCGTGGTCGCCCGGCGTCAGCTCGGCGAGCGCCTCGGCGACGGCGACGTAGCCCTCGTACGGCGTGACCATGAAACAGGTGTGCGTGAAGTCCTGGAGCTGCGCCGAGGCGCGGCGTACGACGGCCTCGGCGGAGGCGCCGACGGACGTCACGGCGATGCCGGAGCCGAAGTCGATCAGGCGGTTGCCGTCGACGTCCTCGATGATCCCGCCGCCCGCGCGCGCGGTGAAGACCGGCAGCACGGACCCCACACCGGCCGCGACCGCGGCGAGGCGGCGGGCCTGCAGTTCCTGCGACTTCGGGCCGGGGATGGCGGTGACGACGCGGCGCTCCTGCGGAAGTGCGGTCATGAGGGGCTCCCTGATGATGATCCTGCGAACCGGACGGCTCCCGGCGGGCGGGTGTTCCGGGCGGGGGTGTTTTCGGACGCTTGCCTTCTTTTCTCGCAGGCTAGGGCGGGGAGCGGAGGGTCGGCATGCTCCATGTGGGCGTTGTCGGCGATTCGGGTTGTCCGCCGTGGACATAGAGGCCTGCCGGCCCGGCGAGGCGGACCCGGCCGCGTAAGCGGTGAACTCCCCTTGCGGGGGCGTTAGATTGACTCGCGGACGGTGTACGCAGCAGCTGGTCAGGGGGCAAGGGCGATGAACAGCGACGGGACGCAGGACGCGCGGGGTACGCATGCGAATCCTGTGCCGCGGCCCGCGGGGCCCCCGCCGCCGGTTCCGGGCATGCCCGCGATGCCGGCCGGACCGCCGTCCGTGCCCGCCGGGCCGCCGCCCGTTCCCGAGCAGGCGTCCGCGCACCGGCCGAGCGCCGTGGAGTGGCTGAACGAGCCGCGGCCGGCCGCCGGGCCCGGGATCTGGCGGTACGGCTACCGCACACCGCGCCCGGCCAAGGCGGCGGAGCGGCTCTCCCCGGTCACGATCATCGGTCTCGTGGTGCCGCTGGTGGTGGCGCTTCTCCTCTGGTCCGTATGGCGGCACGGCGGGCTGCCGTACCAGTGGGCCGTGCTGAAGCTGTTCACGCCGGACGACTGGTGGTGGGCCGGCACCACCTCCCCCAAGGGCATGGAGGGGCGGGAGGCGGGGGTCGTCTACGACGGCGTGTTCTTCGGCCTGCTCGTCTACGGCGTGGGGCGCCTCGGCAGCTGGCCCGACGTCGTACGCCACTTCGTCACCCGCCGGGGACAGCCCGGCCGTGCCCTGCTCGCGGTCGCGGGCGCACTGATCACGCTGAGCTTCGTCTTCCCGAACGCCTTCCCCGGCGTCGGCTGGGACGCCCTGCCGGTCGTCGCGCCGCTGTTCTCCCTCCTCGTCCTGATCACCGGCGGCTACGAGATCTTCGAGTCGCAGCTGCTGACGGACTTGCTGTACACGCTCATCACGCTGCTGGTCCTGTGGCCCTTCGCCCGCATCGGCGGTTGGTGGGCGCTCGGCAAGGAGTGGCTCGCCGCCCGCGGCAGGGCGAACGACGGCCCGCGTGAACCGTCCGCCGCGACCCTGCCGCCCGCCCAGTGGCCCGAGCTCCGCGCCGCCGGGCAGCACCAGGCGGCCGAGCTGCTCACCGCCGAGCTGCTCACCGGCCGTATGAACGACGTGGACTGCGCCCGGGTACGGCACGCCTGGAACCTCGCGACACGCGACACGAGCCGCCTCGCGCTCTTCACCGACACCGTGCTGCGCAACGGCGCCGCGGCCTGGACCCACCCATCCGGCGCCCGCGACCTGCCCGCCCGCACCATGCGGCACGACGCGTGGGAGGGGCAGGTGCGCATCGGCCGGTGGGCGGCGGCGGAACGTACCCCGCTCGCCTACAGCGGTGTGGGCGCCGCCCTCGACACGGACGCCCTCGGCACCTCGCTGCTCGCCGTGGGGCCGTCCGGCTGCGGCAAGACGCGTCACCTGGTCCGGCCCGTCGTGGAATCGCTCGGTCTGCAGGCGCTCACCGGGCGGTGCGCCGTGGTGGTGGTCGCGGCCGCCGGTACGCCCCTCGGGCCCGACTCGGCGTTCGACGTCGTGGTGCGGATCGGGGACCCCACCTCGGTCCACGACCTCGACCCGTACGCCGACTCCGAGAACCCCGACGAAGCGGCCGCCTTCCTCGCCGAAGCCCTGGTCGGAGACCTGGACGGTGTCGGCAGCCAGCGGGCCGCCACCGCGCTCGCCCAGCTCCTCGGCCCCTACCGGGCCGTGCACGGCGTCTTCCCTTCCCTGCCCGAGCTGCGCGAACTCCTGGAGGGCGTGCCCTCCGCCCTGGCCTCCCTGCGGGAGGCACTGTCCGGCGACGCGCACGCCGCCATGCGCCGCGAGCTCGAAGCGCGGGCCCGGCAGGCCGGAAGCACGGCGGACCCCGGTCCGGCGCTCGCCGACCGGCTCGCGCTGCTGGACCGGCCCGCCTTCGCCGAGTTCTTCGGTGCGGGCGGCGCGCGGCCCTTCTCCGTGCGGGCCGTCGCCCACCATCCGCTGCGGGTCCGCATCGACGTGCCCGAGCACGGGCACGAGGAGGCCTCGCGGCTGATCACGAGGCTGGTGCTGGCGCAGTTCGCGGCGGTGGTGCGCGGGGGTGAGAGCGGCGGCGAACGGTCTCACTTCGCGTGTCTGGTGCTCGATGACGCCACGGGTGCGCTGACCGCGGATTCCGTACGCCGGATTCAGCGGCTGCGGTCCCAGAACGCGGGCGTGGTGCTCGCGCTGCGCACGATCGGCGACGTACCCGAGGCGCTGCACGGGCCGCTGTACGGGGCCGTCGGCTGCCGTATGGCCTTCTCCGGCGTCACCACCTGGGACGGCAGCCGGTTCGCCCATGCGTGGGGCACGGAGTGGGTGGAGACCCGTGACGTCGCCAAGCACACCGTCTTCGCCGACCAGCCGATGACCCGGGCCATCCACGCCCTGCGCAAGCTGGTGACCGGGAAGGCCGTGACCACGGACGCCGTCACCGTGCGACAGGTCGAGCGGGAGCGCTGGTCCGCCTCCGAACTGGCGCAGGGGGTGCCGCCGGGGCACGCGGTGCTGTCACTGACGAGCGTGCGGGGGGAGCATGCGCCGCCGCTGCTGGTGGATCTCCGGGGGTGAGTGGGGATCTTCGGGGAGGGGGGTGGGTGGATCTTCGGGGAGGGAGTGGGCGGGGCGAGGGTTTCGTACGGTCACCCGGTGACCGTACGGTGAGGCAGAATCGACACAGGTCGTTCATACGTCGCGGCCAAAAGATCACAAAGATCACACAGACCTGAAGGCCTCATGCCCCCCACGCTCGCCTCGCTCGTCCACCACTCCGCGCTCAAGCTGACCGTGCGCGCGGGTGAGGACCGTCTCGACGTCCCCGTCCGCTGGGCGCACGTCAGCGAGCTCGCCGACCCCGTGCCCTACATGGAGGGCGGGGAACTGCTGCTGATCACCGCGCTCAAGCTGGACGCGGAGGAGCCCGAGGCCATGCGGCGGTATGTGAAACGGCTGGCCGGAGCGGGTGTCGTCGGGCTGGGCTTCGCCGTCGGCGTCAACTACGAGGACATCCCGAAGGCGCTCGTCGACGCCGCCGAGGAAGAGGGGCTGCCGCTCCTCGAAGTACCCCGGCGTACGCCGTTCCTCGCCATCAGCAAGGCCGTGTCCGCCGCGATCGCGGCGGACCAGTACCGCGCGGTCACCGCCGGGTTCGCCGCGCAGCGCGAGCTGACCAAGCAGGCGCTGAGCGGCGGCCCCGAGGGGCTGCTCGCCGCCCTCGCCTCCCAGGTCGACGGATGGGCCGCCCTGTACGACGCCTCCGGTGCCGTCGTCGCCACCGCGCCCGACTGGGCCGGGCGGCGCGCGGCCCGGCTCACCGCGGACGTCGAACGGCTGCGGGAGCGGCCCGCGCCCGCCAGCTCCGTCGTCGGCGGCGAGGACCGGGTCGAGCTGCACTCGCTGGGCACCGGGCGGCGGCCGCGGGCCGCGCTCGCCGTGGGCACGGCCGCCACCCTCGGCACCGCCGAGCGGTACGCCGTGCACTCGGCGATCGCCCTGCTCACGCTCACCACCGAGCGGTCGCGTTCCCTGCACGCCGCCGAGCAGCGGATCGGCGCGGCTGTGGTGGGGATGCTGCTCGCCGGGGAACCCGACCATGCGCGGGCCGTCGCCGGGGAGCTGTACGGGGCGCTGCTCGACGCGCCGTTCCGGCTGATCCTCGCCGAGTCCGTGTCCGTGTCCGCGGTCGGGGTGGGGGTGGGGGGCGCGGTCGCGTCCGCCGCCGTCGACGGCGACCCGCTCGGCGGGCTCGCCGAAGTCGTCGAGTCCGCCGCCGCGCGGGCCGGGGAGTGCGTGCTCGTCGTGCCCGACGGGGATCGGCTCGTCGCGCTCGCCGTGGACGGGGGTGCGGCCGTGGCCGCGTGTCAGGAGTACGCCGCGGAGTTGGAGGCGGCGCGGGCCACGGTTCGCGAGGCGGCCGCGGGGGACGAGGACGAGCTGGTCGTCGGGCTGTCCGCGCCCGCCGGGCCGATCGCCGCGGCCGCCGCGTACAAGCAGGCCGAGCAGGCGCTGTCCGTCGCACGGCGGCGGGGGCGGACGCTCGTGGAGCACGAGGAGCTGGCGGCCGGGTCGGTGGTGCCGCTCCTCGCCGACGACGCGGTGCGGGCGTTCGCGGACGGGTTGCTGCGGCCGCTGAAGGAACACGACGCGACCGGGCGCGGTGATCTCGTCGCCTCCCTGCGGGCCTGGCTGTCCCGGCACGGGCAGTGGGACGCGGCGGCGGCGGACCTCGGGGTACACCGGCACACGCTGCGGTACCGGATGCGGCGGGTGGAGGAGATCTTGGGGCGGTCGCTGGATGATCCGGATGTGCGGATGGAACTTTGGCTGGCGTTGAAGGCGGTTGCCGGCGGGGGCGGGTGAGGTAGGCGGGGGCGCGTTTCTGCGGGCAATCGTGCCGCCAGGGGCGGCACGGGTGGGCGCAGCGGCGCCCCGTGAGCGCCGGGCTGCATGACCCACCCCTGGCCCCGGGGTTTGCCCACCCACCCCCGGTGCCCGGGGTTTGCGGCGCCTGGCTGTGGGTGGCCGAAGTGGTGTGAGCGGGTGGGGGAGTGCTACGGATCGGATAAGCGACCGCCCGGAGGGCGGGGCCTACCGTGGGGCGGGACAGCCAAGGACACATAAGCCTCGGAAGGGCCGGGACTCGAGATGACTTCAACGCACGCCTTCTGGCTCGCCGGCCGCCAGGCCACCGGCGAGACCACCTTCGACGTCACCTCGCCGTGGGACGGCCGCCTCGTCGGCCAGGTCAGCGTGCCTACCGAGGCCCAGGTGGAGGAGGCCGTGGCCGCCGCGCACGCCGTGCGCGACGAGTTCGCCGCCACCCCGGCCCACGTCCGCGCCGCCGCCCTCGACCACGTCAGCAAGCGCCTCGTCGAGCGCACCGAGGAGATCGCCCAGCTCATCTCCGCCGAGAACGGCAAGCCCGTCAAGTGGGCCCGTGGCGAGGTCGGCCGGGCCGTGTCCGTGTTCCGGTTCGCGGCCGAGGAGGCGCGTCGGTTCAACGGCGGAGAGGCCCAGCGCCTCGACACCGACCCCGGCGGCCAGGGACGGCTCGCCCTCACCCGGCGCTTCCCGAAGGGCGTCGTCCTCGGCATCGCGCCCTTCAACTTCCCGCTCAACCTCTGCGCCCACAAGATCGCCCCGGCGATCGCGGTCGGCGCGCCGATCATCCTGAAGCCGGCGCCCGCCACCCCGCTGTCGGGCCTCGTCATCGGTGAGCTGCTCGCCGAGACCGACCTCCCGGCCGGCTCCTGGAGCGTGCTGCCCGTCGCCAACGACCGCATGCCCGCGCTGGTCCAGGACGAGCGGCTGCCCGTCATCTCGTTCACCGGCTCCGACAAGGTCGGCTACGCGATCATGGACTCGGTGCCGCGCAAGCACTGCACGCTGGAGCTGGGCGGCAACGGCGCGGCCGTCGTGCTGGCCGACTTCGCGAGCGACGCGGACCTGGACTGGGCCGCGACCCGTATCGCGACCTTCTCCAACTACCAGGGCGGCCAGTCCTGCATCTCCGTGCAGCGCGTGATCGCCGACGCCTCGGTGTACGAGCGGCTGCTGCCGCGTGTCGTCGCCGCCGTGGAGGCCCAGGTCACCGGTGACCCGTCCGACGCCACGACCGATGTGGGGCCGCTGGTGAGCGAGGACGCCGCCAAGCGTGTCGAGTCGTGGGTCGACGAAGCCGTACAGGCCGGTGCCACGCTGCTCGCCGGGGGCAAGCGGGACGGTGCCTCCTACGCGCCGACCGTCCTCGTCGACGTACCCGCCGACGTGACGATCTCCTGCGAGGAGGTCTTCGGGCCCGTCCTCACCGTGCAGAAGGTGGAGGGGGAGGCGGAGGCCTTCGCCGCCGTCAACGCGTCCAAGTACGGCCTGCAGGCAGGTGTGTTCACGCACGATCTGCAGGCCGCCTTCCGCGCCCACCGCGCGCTTGAGGTCGGCGGCGTCGTCGTCGGCGACGTGCCGTCCTACCGCGCCGACCAGATGCCGTACGGCGGCGTGAAGCAGTCCGGTGTCGGCCGCGAGGGCGTCCGGTTCGCGATGGACGACTACACCTACGAGCGGGTGCTCGTGCTGACGGGGCTCGCGCTCTAGAAGCAGGGGCCGGACCCCACATCTGAATCCAACGGCCGGAGCCCGCTGTGCGGGGGCTCCGGCCGTCGGCGTTCCGAAAGCCCCTATAGCTAGTGACAATCGTTTTCATGTACAGTGCTGCGCATGGCCGTCCCCAAGCGCAAGATGTCCCGTTCCAACACCCGTCACCGCAGGTCACAGTGGAAGGCGGCGACCCCCGATCTCGTCCCGTTCTTCGTCGACGGCCGCGAGTACGCCGTACCCCGTCGGCTCGTCCGCGCCTACGAGCGCGGGCTCCTCACGCCCGAGGGCTGAGGACACCCGACGAAGGGGCCCGGCACCGATGCCTTCCGGTGCCGGGCCCCTTCCTCTGTGCCGGCCCCTCCGGACCCTCAACCGGAGAAGCCGACGTGCGCGAGCCGCAGCGGGCCGCGCAGCCTGAGGTGGACGTCGTGCACATCGACGGCGGTGAAGCCGGTGTCGACGGTGGTCGTGCGGTAGTCGTAGGGGCCCTCGGTGGTCGGCAGGGTCACCGTGAGCAGCGACTCGCCGCCGTCCAGGGCGAGTTCCAGGACTCCCTCGCCGGCCGCCTCGACCGTGAGACGCCCGGCGCCGGTCCCGAAGTCGCAGTTGCGGAAGACCAGTTCGCCCGTGCCGCCGTCCACCGGTGTCATCGCGTCGCCCGACACCTTTGTACGGTCGACGATCACCGTGCCTGTCTGGTCGTCGAAGTCGGCTGCCGCCAGGCCGAGTTCGCGCACCGGGCGCGGGGTGCCCGGAGTGCCGTCGAGGTCGATCGTCGTACGGAGGTGGATGTCCTCGCTCGACGCGCCCGCCAGAAGTTCGTACCCGCCCGGCTCCAGCCGCCAGGTGCCGTGCGCCACGTCCCAGAACGCGAAGGCGGAGAGCGGGAGTTCGAAGGTCAGGTCCGCCGAGGCGCCCGGGGCCAGGTGGACGCGCCGGTGGGCGACGAGTTCGCGGCGGGGGCGGGGCACGGAGGGGTCGACGGCGCGGGTGTAGAGCTGGGCGACCTCGTCGGCGGGCACGGCGCCGGTGTTGGTGACCGTGAAGGACACCGCCAACCGGTCGCCGTTCACTGAGGTGTTGAGGTTCCCGTACGTGAACTTCGCGTACGACAGGCCGTGTCCGAACGGGAACAGCGGCGTGCCCTCGAAGTACAGATACGTCTGCCGGGCGCCGATCACGTCGTAGTCGAGGAGGTCCGGCAGGTCCTCGTCGGCGGCGTACCAGGTCTGCGGGAGGCGGCCCGCGGGGGAGACGTCGCCGGCCAGGACCCGGGCGAGCGCCGTCCCCGCGGCCTGACCGCCGTGCGCCGTCCACAGGGCGGCTGGCAGGTCCGTGACATCCAGCGCGTACGGATACGCGGAGACCAGGGCCACGGCCGTGTTCGGGTTCGCGGTGCGGGCGGCGCGCAGCAGGCGTTCCTGCTGGGCGGGCAGGCGCAGCGTCGTGCGGTCCTCCGTCTCGCGGCCGTTGATGTGCGGGTCGTTGCCCGCCACGACCAGGACGACGTCCGCCGCGGCCGCCGCGCGGGCCACCGCTTCCTCGCCGCGCTCCGTGATCTCCAGCTCGAAGATTTCCGCGTTCCCGTCGGCAACCTTCACGCCGTCGGCGGCGACAGAGACGTGCCTACCCGTCCCGAGGTGCTTGAGGAGGTGGCCGGTCGCATGGGTTTCGGAGGGTTCGAGGCGGAAGGTCTCCTGGACGACCCAGCCGCCGGGCTGGTCCGCCGAGGCGCGGACGTATCCGTCGTCGGCGACCGAGAGGTAGCGGCCGTCGGGCGCGCGGAGCGTCAGCACGCCCTCGCCCCAGTCGATCAGCGCGAGTTCGCTGCCGGTGGCGTCGGCGGTGAGCGGGGGCAGGTCCGTGCGGCCCGCGAGGAGCGCCGGGTCGAGGGCCCCTTCGGCGCCGCGCACCTCGTCGGCCGTCTCCTCGGCCGCCGGGACCCTCAGATACGTACCGGACGACGTCTTCAGCCGGATGCGGTCCACGCCCTCCGCGAAGTCGACCCGGTCGGCGCCGAAACGCTCGTACAGGCCTTCGAGCGGGGTGGAGCGGTGCAGCAGCGAGCCGCTGTACCAGTCGAGCTTGCACTCGTCGGCGAGCAGGCCGACCACGGCGACACGGGTGTCCGGCGCGAGCGGCAGCAGGTCGTCGTTCTTGAGGAGGACGACCGCCTGCTCCGCGGCCTCCTGTGCGAGGGCGCGGTGCGCGGGGGTGTCGAAGTCCGCGGCGCCGGCGTACGGGTCCGCCTGCGGGTCGAACTCGCCGAGCCGGCAGCGGACCGAGAGCTGACGGCGGACCGCCGCGTCGATGTCGGCCTCGCTCAACAGGCCCTGGACCAGGGCGCCCTGGACACGTTCGACGATCTTCGAGCTGTCCGTGCCGTGGTCGGTGAAGCTGTCGACCCCGGCGAGGACCGCCGCCGCGGTCGCCTCCTCGTGCGTGTCGAAGTAGTGCTCGGAGTCGACCAGGTTGGAGGGGGCGCCCGCGTCCGAGCAGACCAGGAGCTCCTCCTCCGTCCAGGTGCGCAGATGCTCGCGCAGATACGGCGAGACGTGGTTGGGGCGGCCGTTGACCAGGTTGTACGCCGGCATCACACCGGCCACCGCGCCCGCCTCGACCGTCTCGCGGAAGGCGCGCAGATCGTACTCGTGCAGCACCCGCGGGCGGACCGAGGAGGACGTGACGTCGCGGCCCGTCTCGTTGTTGTGCGCGAGCCAGTGCTTGAGGACGGGGGCCGTGCGCCAGTACGTCGGGTGGTCGCCGCGCAGGCCCCGGGTGTAGGCGGTGGCGATGGCCGAGGTCAGCTTCGGGTCCTCCGAGTAGCCCTCCTCGCCCCGGCCCCACAGCGGATGGCGCAGCAGATTGACCGTGGGGGCCCAGACGTTGAGGCCGACACGGTCGTCGCGGGCCCGCATGGCGCGGACCTCCGTCGACACGGCCTCGCCTACCCGGCGTACGAGATCGTCGTTCCAGGTCGCGCCCAGGCCCACCGCTTGCGGGAACACGGTCGCCGGGCCCATCCAGGCCACCCCGTGCAGCGCCTCCTGACCGGTGCGGAAGGCGGCGATGCCCAGACGCTCCACCGCGGGCGCGAACTGGTGCAGGAGCGCGATCCGTTCGTCGAGCGTGAGCCGCGACAGAAGGTCGTCGATGCGCTTCGCGAAAGGCAGCTGCTGATCGCGGAAAGGCGGCGTGGGCGGCGTTTGTGCGGTCACGTGGGGATCCCTTTGCGATGGAGCGGGGAGACTCTTTCGAAGCGCTTCGATGCTCATTCGACTGAGGGGTGGGTGTCAAGAGACCTCGGCGCAACAACTCCGTTTCCTCTCCGTGATTTCAGGCGGCAGGCCGAACTGCTCCAGTCCTCCATACCTCCGAGGAATGTTGGGAGCGAGTCTTGTGCACCCCCAGGTGTTCACTTAACCTCGCAGCAACATCGAAGCGCTTCGACTACTCGAACTGCCCGGCTGGGGTGCGCAAGCCCCGGTATGCGTCGAAGGACCGCTTCAGCTCAGCCAGTTCCACTCAAGACACCGCAGCCGACGGCTCCTCCGCCGGGTGTCCTGCTGTGCGCCACGAAGGGTTGACGCAATGACGCCGAACTCCGCCCCCTCCGCTCCCAGTCGGAGAAGCTTCCTCGCCTCCACGGCGGTCGCCGCGGCCGCCGTGGCCGGGGGAATGCCGCTGCTCGCCGCCTGCGGCGGTTCGGACGGCGGTTCGCGGGACGGCACCACGTCGGGCAAGGACGCCAAGAAGCTCCTGCCGGCCTACGTCGCGAGCAATGTGGTGACGCCGGACATCCCCGCCAAGAACGGCTCCGCGATCGGCTTCACCAGCAAGCTGGACCTCGCGGGGCTGAAGACGTCGGTGCCGAAGAAACTCGGCAAGGGCGGCAAGATCACGATCATGTCGCCGTTCTGGGGTTCCCCGCCCAAGAGCGGCAACGCCTACTACAAGGGCATGAACGCCCTCACCGGTGTGGACGTCACCTGGCAGAACCAGGACGGCAACACCTACGAGCAGAAGCTCGGCGCGGTGCTCGCCTCCAGCGACGTCCCGGACGTGGTGGTCGTCCCCGGCTGGAACATGAACGGCAAGATACCCACCGCCGTCATCAGCAAGTTCGCCGACCTCGGCCCCTACCTCTCCGGCGACGCGGTCAAGGACTTCCCGAACCTCGCCGCGATCCCCACGGACGCCTGGCGGCGCTCCATCTTCGGCGGCAAGCTGCGCGGCCTGCCGATGCCGGCCCCCTGGGCCCCCAGCATCGTGCCCCTGTACCGCCAGGACATCTTCGAGAAGAAGGGCTACGAACTCCCCAAGTCCTGCGACGAGTTCATGGCCCTGGCCAAGGAGATCACCAACGCCAAGGCCAAGCGCTGGGCATGCCTGGACATGAAGTGGACCGCCTTCCAGGCCTTCGGAGTGCTCTCCGGCAGCGAGAAGCCGCTCGGCTGGAACCTGGTCGACGGCAAGCTCATCTACCGCATCGAGACCGACGAGTACCTGGAAGCGCTGGAGTGGTCCCGCAAGCTCTTCGAGGCGGGGGTCGTCCACCCGGACTCCAAGATGGGCAAGAACGCCCCCGACCCGGGACCCAAGTTCGCGGCGGGCGAGTTCCTCATCTACCCCAACAACATCTCCCAGTGGTGGAGCCGCACCGCCGAACAGGCCACCCAGAACCCGGACTTCAAGATCTGGGGGATGGACGTCTGGGGCCATGACGGCGGCAACCCCACCATGTGGGCCGAACAGCCCGCAGGCATCTTCGCCTTCATCAACAAGAAGGCCTCCGAGTCGGTCATCCGCGACGTGCTCGCCGTCGCCAACGTCACCGCGGCGCCGTACGGCACCAAGGAGTACATGATGACCAACTACGGAGTGGAGGGCACCCACTACACCGTCAAGGACGGCGTCCCCACCAAGACCGACCAGGGCAACATCGACGTGATGAACGCCTTCGTCATGGTGGCGAGCCCCGCTGCCACCATCGCGCACCCCGACTTCCCCGAGGTCGCCAAGGGGCAGGTCGAGTGGCAGCAGCGGATGGGCGCCTTCACCAAGAAGTCCTCCTTCTACGGCATGCAGATCACCGAGCCGAACCGCTACACCAACCTCTCCAACGACTTCGAGCAGCTGGAGGACGACATCGTCCGCGGCCGCAAGAAGATCAGCGACATGCAGCAGGCCGTCTCCGACTGGAAGAGCAAGGGCGGCGACAAGCTGCGCGACTGGTACAAGAAGATCCTCGACGACAACGGCTCCGCGGCCAACTGACCGGGCATCGAGGCGAGGAGAACGGCCGTGTCCCACAGCACGGTGCCTCGGAGCAGGGCCGAGGCCGACACAACGGAGAAGACCCCGGTGGCGCCCGGCGGCGCCACCGGTCCCCGGCGCGCGCGACGGCCGGGAAAGCTGAGTCTGCGGCTCAGGTTCAGACGCGACCGCGTCCTGCTCCTGATGGTGCTGCCGGCCGTCGTGCTGATCCTGCTCTTCAACTACGTGCCGATCCTCGGCAACGTGGTCGCGTTCCAGGACTACGACCCGTACATCAGCGACAACGGCGTCATGTCCATGCTGCACAGCCCCTGGGTGGGTCTGGAGAACTTCCAGCGGATCTTCGAGGACTCCGCCTTCTGGAGCGCCGTCCAGAACACCCTGGTGCTGTTCTTCCTCCAGCTCGTGCTGTTCTTCCCCATCCCGATCGTGCTCGCCCTGCTCATCAACAGCGTGGTCAGGCCCCGGGTGCGGGCCTTCGCGCAGGCCGTCCTCTATCTGCCGCACTTCTTCTCGTGGGTGCTGGTGATCTCGGTCTTCCAGCAGCTGCTGGGCGGCGCCGGCCTGCTCTCGCAGCTGCTGCGCCAGCACGGCTACGACGGCCTCGACATCATGACCGACCCCAGCACCTTCAAGTTCCTGGTCACCGCGCAGTCCGTGTGGAAGGACGCCGGCTGGGGGATCATCGTCTTCCTCGCCGCGCTGGCGTCGGTGAGCCCGGACCTGTACGAGGCCGCCGCGATGGACGGCGCGGGACGCTGGCGCCGCATGTGGCACGTCACGCTGCCCGCGCTGCGCCCGATGATCGCCCTGCTGCTGGTGCTGCGCGTCGGTGACGCCCTCACCGTCGGCTTCGAACAGATCCTGCTGCAACGCGACGCGGTGGGACCGGGCGCCTCGGAGGTCCTGGACACCTTCGTGTGGTGGAACGGCGTCCGCAACCAGGACTTCGGTTACGCGGCAGCCGCCGGACTCGTCAAGGGCGTCGTCAGCATCGGCCTGGTCCTCGCCGCGAACAAAGTGGCCCATCTCATGGGCGAGCAGGGGGTGTACAAGAAGTGACCGCCGTCATCGACAAGCCCGTCGAGCCCGTGCGCGAGCCCGGCCGGTGGGCCGCGCCGCCCCGGCCGGTGTGGGAGGAGGAGCCCGGCAAGGCCGGTCTGGCGGGCAAGGGTCTGGTCCTGACCCTCGCCTGCGTGGGGATCCTCTTCCCGCTCTGGATCGTGATCGTCACCAGCCTCTCCTCGCGCAGGACCATCGACGAGGCCGGCGGTCTGGTGATGGTGCCCAAGAGCATCACCTTCATCGCCTACCGGGAACTGCTCAGCGGCGGCCAGGTCACCCGCGCGGCGGTCATCAGCATCCTCATCACCCTGGTCGGCACGGCCTTCTCGATGACGGTGTCCGTCCTGTGCGCGTACGGACTGTCCCGCATCGGCTCGCTCGGCCACCGCTGGATCCTGATGCTGCTGCTGGCGACCATGTTCTTCAGCGCCGGTCTCATCCCGACCTATCTGCTGGTGCAGACCCTCGGTCTGATGGACAGCTATCTCGCGCTGATCCTGCCGAGCGCGATCAGCGTCTTCAACATCCTGGTGCTGCGCGGGTTCTTCATGAGCATCTCGCCGGAGCTCACCGACAGCGCCCGTATCGACGGCGCCGGTGACTTCCGCATCCTGTGGCAGATCATCATGCCGCTCTCGCGTGCCGTCCTCGCGGTGATCACGCTGTTCTACGCGGTCGGCTACTGGAGTGCCTGGTTCAACGCCTCGCTCTACCTCAACGACCAGGACATGATGCCGCTGCAGAACGTCATGATCCAGCTCGTCCAGAAGCAGCAGGCGCCCGTCGGTATGGGCCAGGCCATCAAGACCGGTCAGCTGTCCGGGCTGGCCGTCCAGATGGCCGTCATGGTCATGGCGCTGCTGCCGGTCGCCGTCCTCTCGCCCTTCGTCCAGCGGCACTTCAAGAAGGGCATGCTCACCGGCGCGATCAAGGGCTGACCCGCGCCCGCCCGTTCTCCCCGGCCCTCACAGCTCCGCCGCGGCCGACCTGCTCCTGACCGGCGGTTGGCCGCGGCGGTCCCAAAGCCACGGGGGTGCCCCCTCGGTTCGCGGCGGCGGGTTCGCCGTGGCTTGTCGCCCAGTTCCTTGTGCCGCTGACGGGGCTCTCTTCCCCCCTACGTCACAACGAGCCCTCCCGCTCCCGCGCAGCCGTCGTACCACCGGGCCGCACCTGCCGTGCCGGCCTTCGGACTTTCTCCGGGCGCGAACTCTCGACCTGCGCGCCGGAGAGGACTGCGTTCTCGATCCGGGGCCGCAGTAGCACCCGCAATTTCCCCCCACCCATGGAAGGGACACCATGGCAACACGAACGTCGGGCAAGGTCGCCAAGGCTCTGCTGGCTCCCGCACTCGCCCTCGGCGCCACCATCGGCCTCGCCTCGGCCCCCGCCTCCGCGGCGGTCTGGTCCTCCTGCGACCAGTGGGGCAACACCAGCCTGAACGGCTACACCCTCTACAACAACATCTGGGGCTCCGGCGCCGGCAGCCAGTGCATCTGGGCCAACTCCGGCACCAACTGGGGCGTCAACGCCAACCACCCCAACACCGGTGGCATCAAGTCGTACCCGAACTCCAAGAAGGTGGTCAACAAGTCGATCACCTCGCTCGGTTCGCTCAGCAGCAGCTACAACGTCTCCGTCCCGTCCTCCGGTGCGTACAACACGTCGTACGACATCTGGGACACCGACTACGACTACGAGATCATGCTCTGGGTCAACAAGACCGGCGCCGTCGGGCCGCTCGGCGCCTCGCAGGGCAACCTGACGCTCGGTGGTCACACCTGGACCGTGTACAAGGGCAACAACGGTGCGAACGAGGTCTTCTCCTTCGTGCGCACCTCCAACTCCACCTCCGGCACCGTGAACATCCTGCCGATCCTCAAGTGGATCAAGGACACCAAGCACTGGTTCGGCGACGAGACCATCGGAGACGTGCAGTTCGGCTACGAGATCACGTCCTCGTCCGGCGGCCTCAACTTCACCACCAACAACCTGACGGTCAGCAGTAGTTGAGCCAGGGGGAGCCGTTCCGGCCGACTGCCGGGGCGGCTCCCCGCCCGTCCGGGGAGCGTGGCTACTCCGCCACGGGCAGCCGCGCCCCGTCCCGCAGGAACAGCGGGATGCGGTCCAGCGGGGCATCCACGGTGACCGTGCTGCCCCCGTCGTACGACGCCCCCGTCCACGCGTCCGTCCACGTGGCGCCCGCCGGAAGGTACGTCGTGCGGGCCGTGGCGCCTGCCGTCAGCACGGGGGTCACCAGCAGGTCCCGGCCGAAGAGGTACGCGTCGTCCACCGACCAGGCCGCCTGGTCCGCGGGGAACTCCAGGAACAGCGGGCGCATCACCGGCAGACCCTCCTCGTGGGCCTCGCGCATCACGTCCAGGACGTACGGCTTCAGGCGCTCGCGCAGCCGCAGGTACTTCTCCAGGATCGCGCCGGCCTCCTCGCCGTACGACCAGACCTCGTTGGGACCGCCGGTCATCTCCGGGCCCAGCGGCGTGCCGGGGTCGCGGAAGCCGTGCAGGCGCATCAGCGGGGACAGCGCGCCGAACTGGAACCAGCGGACCATGACTTCGCGGTACGCGGGGTCGTCCGGGTCACCGCCGTGGAAGCCGCCGATGTCGGTGTTCCACCAGGGGATGCCGGACAGTGCGGTGTTGAGGCCGGCGGCGATCTGGCGGCGCAGCGTCGCGAAGTCCGTGCCGATGTCGCCGGACCACAGGGCCGCGCCGTAACGCTGACTGCCCGCCCACGCCGAGCGGTTGAGCGTGACGATCTCCGTCTCGCCCTCGGCGATCATGCCCTCGTAGAAGGTGCGGGCGTTCTCGCGCGGGTACATGTTGCCGACCTCCAGGCCGGGGCCCGCCCAGTAGCGCAGGTTCTCCTGGAAGCCGGGCTTCAGCTCGGGCTCGCAGGCGTCCAGCCAGAAGGCGTCGATCCCGTACGGCTGCAGGTAGTTGTCGCGGACCTTCGACCACATGAAGTCGCGGGCCTCGGGGTTCGTGGCGTCGTAGAAGGCGACCTGGACGGTCGAGGCGACCTCCTTGTCGGGCCAGTCGGCGTGCGCCATCGGGCCGTACTGCGTGCCGATGAAGTGGCCCCGCTGCTCCATGAGCTGGTGGTTCTCGGAGAGCGGTGACACGGACGGCCAGACCGACACGACCAGCTTGACGCCCATCTCCCGCAGCTCGGCCTGCATCGCCGCCGGGTCGGGCCACTCCGCCGGGTCGAACTTCCAGTCGCCCAGATGCGTCCAGTGGAAGAAGTCGCAGACGATGACGCCCAGGGGCAGGCCGCGCCGCTTGTACTCCCGGGCCACGGCGAGGAGTTCGTCCTGTGTGCGGTAGCGCAGCTTGCACTGCCAGAAGCCCGCGGCCCACTCGGGCAGCATCGGCGTACGGCCGGTGACGGCGCTGTAGCGGCGCTGACCGTCGGCCGGGGCGCCCGCGGTGATCCAGTAGTCGATCTGGCGCGCCGAGTCCGCCACCCAGCGCGTGCCGTTGTCCGCCAGCTCGACACGGCCGATCGCCGGGCTGTTCCACAGCAGCGTGTAGCCGCGGCTGGAGGTGAGGACCGGGATGCTCACCTCCGCGTTGCGCTGGACGAGGTCGAGGACCGTGCCCTTCTGGTCCAGACGGCCGTGCTGGTGCTGGCCGAGGCCGAACAGCTTCTCGCCCTCGTAGGCGGCGAAGCGCTGCTCCAGGCGGTGGTAGCCGTTGCCGACCGGCGTGTACAGGCGCGGGCCGGGCCACCAGAAGTGGGCGCGTGCCTCGGTGAGGAGTTCGGTTCCGTCGTCGGTGCGCACGAACCGTACGAGGCCCTCGGCGCTGACCTCGACGGTGAGCGCGCCGACCGTCAGCGTTCCCCGGCCGTCCTCGATCTTGACGGTGGCCGCGGCGGCGGGCGCCTCGTCGAGCAGCGCGCCGGGCAGGCCCTCGACCACCGGGCCGCCGAGCCGCGCCCGGACCCGGACCGCGTCAGGACCCCAGGGCTCGATACGGACGGTCTCCTGCCGGCCGCTCCACTCCAGCGCGCCGTCGCGCTCGCGGAACGTGCCGAGGGTCGGGGAGGACTGGGCGAGGCTGACCTGAGGCTGGATTTCGGCAGGCAGATTCACGGCGGGTGCTCCTGAGGGAGTCGAGGCAGGGAACTCAGGCGGAGGAGACGAAGGCAGCGGAGGGCAGGCAGGGGTGCCGCCTGCCGGGCGCGTGGTTCAGGAGGGGCGGGCGGGGCGGGCGAGAGGTGAAGCCGCCCTCGCGGGGTGGCGGCGGGTGCGGACTAGGACGCGGAAGGGGCCGGTCCCGAACTCGCTCGAACGGTCAACTCCGGGGCGATCAGCACGACTTCGTCCTTGCCGCGCTCGTCGAGCTTGGCCACCAAGTGCTCCACCGCGTGCCGGCCCATCTCCTGCGCGGGGATGGCGACCGAGGTGAGCCGCACCGAGGCCTGGACGGCGACCTGGTCCGGGCAGATCGCGATCACGGAGACGTCCTCGGGCACGGCACGGCCCTGCTGGCGCAGCAGCGCGAGCAGCGGCTCGACCGCGGACTCGTTCTGTACGACGAACCCCGTGGTGTTCGGGCGTTCGTCGAGGACCCGCGCGAGGGTCACGGCCATCGCGTCGTACCCGCCCTCGCAGGGGCGGTGCAGCACGCGCAGGCCCAACTCCCGGGAGCGGGAGCGCAGTCCGTCGAGAGTGCGCTCGGCGAAGCCGGTGTGCCGCTCGTACACCGCGGGCGCCTCGCCGATGACAGCGATGTCACGGTGGCCGAGGACCGCCAGGTGTTCGGCACACAGCGCCCCCGTCGCGCCGAAGTCGAGGTCGACGCAGGTCAGCCCCGTGGTGTCGGCGGGCAGACCGATGAGCACGGACGGTTGGTCGGTGCCGCGCAGCAACGGCAGCCGCTCGTCGTCGAGTTCGACGTCCATCAGGATCATCCCGTCGGCGAGCCCGCTGCCGGTGACGCGGCGCACGGCATCGGGACCCTCCTCGCCGGTGAGCAGCAGTACGTCGTACCCGTGCGCGCGGGCCGTCGTCGCCACCGCGATGGCGATCTCCATCATCACGGGGACGTACATGTCGGTGCGGAGCGGAACCATCAGCGCGATGATGTTGGACCGGCTGCTCGCCAGGGCCCGGGCGCCCGCGTTGGGGTGATAGCCCAGCTCCTGGATGCTCCGCTCGACCCGCTGCCGGGTACCCGCGGAGATGGACCGCTTGCCGCTGAGCACATAGCTCACCGTGCTCGCCGAGACTCCGGCGTGCTGGGCGACCTCGGCGAGGGTGACCATCCAGCTCTCCATGCGTGTGTGAAGCGCTTCGACAGAGTGCGCTGCGGATAACGGGTGTGAGGGTGGCTTGACAGTAGCTCGACGGGTGGTGGGTGTCCATAGGTTGTCGAAGCGCTTCGACAATCAATTTCCGTACGACAGTTCCGGCCGTCTTTGTAGGTGCGGTCGGGCGGCGACGAAGTACGCGGCACCCTCTTCGTGGCCCGGCATCCACTGAAAGGACGTACGCGAACCGTCCCCCGGAAGGACCCCATATGCAACACCGCCGTCCCCGTTTCCTTCACGTTTCGAGCCGCCCGGACATCAAGGCGTCCTCGGTGGGCATCGGCTGATCGGCGCGCGAGGACTGGTGGGGTCGCCCCGAATCGGGTACATACGATCGGGTAGCACCGGTCGGTAACGTACGTCCGCAGGATCGGCGTACATCCGCATGATCGACGTACAGGCCCAAGATCCCTATTCGCGGCGAGGTGACCCTCATGTCCGCAACACCCCATCAGCCCACGGTCACGGAACGTGAGGCCCGACAGGTCGCCGAGGCCGCGCGCGAACAGGACTGGCGCAAGCCCAGTTTCGCGAAGGAGCTGTTCCTCGGCCGCTTCCGGCTCGACCTGATCCACCCGCACCCCATGCCCCCGGACGACGACGCACAGCGCGGTGAGGAGTTCCTCGCCAAGCTGCGCGACTTCTGCGAGACGAAAGTCGACGGCGCCCTGATCGAGCGCGAGGCCCGGATCCCGGACGAGGTGATCACCGGTCTCAAGGAGATCGGCGCCCTCGGCATGAAGATCGACACCAAGTACGGCGGCCTCGGCCTCACCCAGGTGTACTACAACAAGGCACTCGCGCTGGCGGGCTCGGCCAGCCCCGCGATCGGTGTCCTGCTCTCGGCCCATCAGTCGATCGGCGTACCGCAGCCGCTGAAGTTGTTCGGCACGCAGGAGCAGCGCGACCAGTTCCTGCCGCGCTGCGCCCGCACCGACATCAGCGCCTTCCTGCTGACCGAGCCGGACGTGGGCTCCGACCCGGCCAGGCTCGCCACGACGGCGATCCCGGAAGGCGACGACTACGTCCTCGACGGGGTGAAGCTCTGGACCACCAACGGTGTGGTCGCCGACCTCCTCGTCGTCATGGCACGCGTCCCGAAGTCCGAGGGCCACAAGGGCGGCATCACCGCCTTCGTCGTGGAGACCAACTCTTCCGGCATCACCGTGGAGAACCGCAACGCCTTCATGGGCCTGCGCGGCATCGAGAACGGCGTCACCCGCTTCCACCAGGTCCGGGTCCCCGCCGCCAACCGCATCGGTCCCGAGGGCGCCGGCCTGAAGATCGCCCTGACCACGCTCAACACCGGACGCCTCTCGCTGCCCGCGTCGTGCGTCGCGGCCGGCAAATGGTGCCTGAAGATCGCCCGCGAGTGGTCGGCGGCGCGTGAGCAGTGGGGCAAGCCGGTCGCCCACCACGAGGCGGTCGGCGCGAAGATCTCCTTCATCGCGGCCACCACCTTCGCCCTGGAGGCCGTTCTCGACCTGTCCTCGCAGATGGCCGACGAGGACCGCAACGACATCCGCATCGAGGGCGCGCTCGCCAAGCTGTACGCCTCCGAGATGGCCTGGCTGATGGCCGACGAACTCGTGCAGATCCGCGGCGGCCGGGGCTTCGAGACCGCCGAGTCCCTCGCCGCCCGCGGCGAGCGCGCGATCCCCGCCGAGCAGATCCTGCGCGACCTGCGCATCAACCGCATCTTCGAGGGCTCCACGGAGATCATGCACCTGCTGATCGCCCGCGAGGCCGTCGACGCCCACCTGTCGGTCGCGGGCGACCTGATCGACCCCGAGAAGTCCCTCTCCGACAAGGCCAAGGCGGGCGCGGGCGCCGGTCTGTTCTACGCCAAGTGGCTGCCGAAGCTGGTCGCGGGAGCCGGTCAACTCCCGGGCGCGTACGGCGACTTCCACCCGGACGGGCATGTCGACCTGTCGGGGCACCTGCGCTTCGTCGAGCGCACCGCCCGCAAGCTCGCCCGCTCCACCTTCTACGCCATGTCCCGCTGGCAGGGCCGGATGGAGACCAAGCAGGGATTCCTCGGCAGGATCGTCGACATCGGCGCCGAACTCTTCGCGATGAGCGCGGCCTGCGTCCGTGCCGAACTCCTGCGCACCACCGAGGACCACGGCCGCGAGGCCTACCAACTCGCCGACGTCTTCTGCCGTCAGGCCCGCATCCGCGTCGACGAACTCTTCGGCCGGTTGTGGACCAACACCGACGACCTCGACGGCAGGGTGGTCAAGGGCGTCCTGTCGGGCACCTACGAGTGGCTGGAGCACGGAATCATCGACCCGTCCGGCGAGGGCCCCTGGATCGCGGACGCCACGCCCGGACCGTCGAAACACGACAACCTCCACCGACCCATTCGGTGAATCCGGCCTCATCCGTCGAATTCTGCACCCGTAGGTGAAACGAGGGCCCTTTCGTCGACGTTTTCACAGGAATTCCCTGGAGTCCCGTCCGCCATTCCACTGCTTGCTGCACGGAAGTTGTGCGTCGACAATGAGTGGAATGGCGCCGGGAAAAGGACTTGAGGCGATCACCGGCAGGATCATGCGGGCCGGCGAGGGCCGGGTGCTGCGCAGACTGCAGCGCATCGCCGAACAGGTGGGCTTCCTGGCGGAGGAGTTCGAGAGGCTCAGCGACGAGGAACTCCAGGCCCTCACCCCGGAGTTCAGGCAGCGACACAAGAACGGCGAGAGCCTCGACGACCTGCTGCCCGAGGCCTTCGCCGCCATCCGCGAGGCCGCCCGCCGCACCCTCGGCATGCGCCACTTCGACGTCCAGGTCATGGGCGGCGCGGCCCTGCATCTCGGCAACATCGCCGAGATGCAGACCGGTGAGGGCAAAACCCTCGTCGCCACCCTGCCCGTTTATCTGAACGCCCTGTCCGGCAAGGGAGTTCACCTCGTCACGGTCAACGACTACCTCGCCGAACGTGACGCCGAGTGGATGGGCCGCGCCTACCGTTTCATGGGCCTGAGCGTCGGCGTCCTCAAGTCCGAGTCGACCCCGGCGCACCGGCGCGCCCAGTACGCCTGCGACATCACGTACGGCACCAATACCGAGTTCGGCTTCGACTACCTGCGCGACAACATGGCCTGGTCAAGGGACGAACTCGTGCAGCGCGGCCACCACTTCGCGATCGTCGACGAGGCCGACTCGATCCTCATCGACGAGGCCCGCACCCCTCTGATCATCTCCGGTCCGGCCGACCAGCCCACGCAGTGGTACGCGGCCTTCGCCAAGCTGGTGGAGCGCATGAAGGGCGTCCGCGTGCAGGAGGAGAACTTCACCACGCAGGCCGACAAGGACCACCTCGCCGAGCTGCGGGCCGGCCACGACTACGAGTACGACCCGAAGAAGCGCACCGTCGCGATCCTGGACCCCGGCGTGGAGTTCCTCCAGGACCAGCTGGGCATCGACAGCCTCTACGAGTCCGACCACACCCCGCTCATCGGGCATCTCAACAACGCGCTCAAGGCCAAGGAGCACTTCAGGAGGGACAAGGACTACGTCGTCGTGGACGGCGAGGTCCTCATCGTCGACGAGCACACCGGCCGTATCCTCGCGGGCCGCCGCTACAACGAGGGACTGCATCAGGCCATCGAGGCCAAGGAAGACGTGACGATCAAGGACGAGAACCAGACGCTCGCCACGATCACCCTGCAGAACTTCTTCCGCCTCTACGAAAAGCTCGCCGGCATGACCGGCACCGCCATGACGGAGGCGGCCGAGTTCCACCAGATCTACAAGCTGCACGTGGTCCCGATCCCCACCAACCGGCCGATGGTCCGCCGCGATCCTGGCGGACATCGCGGAAAGGCACGAGCAGGGCCAGCCGATCCTGGTCGGCACCACCTCGGTCGAGAAGTCCGAGATCCTCTCCGCGCACCTGCGCGAACACGGCATCCGGCACGAGGTGCTCAACGCCAAGAACCACCAGCGCGAGGCCCAGATCGTGGCCCAGGCCGGCCGCAGGGGAGCGGTCACCGTGGCCACCAACATGGCGGGCCGCGGCACCGACATCATGCTCGGCGGCAACCCGGAGGCGATGGCGCTCGCCGGCCTCCCCGAGGACGCGGGCGAGGAGGACCGCCGGGCCGCCGTCGAACGCGTCGCGGCGAAGGCCGCCACCGAGCACGACGAGGTCAAGGAACTCGGCGGCCTCTACGTCCTCGGCACCGAGCGCCACGAGTCCCGGCGCATCGACAACCAGCTGCGCGGCCGCTCGGGCCGCCAGGGCGACCCGGGCGCCTCCCGCTTCTACCTCTCGCTCCAGGACGACCTGATGCGGCTCTTCCGCGCCCAGGTGGTGGACCGGGTGATGTCGATGGCGAACGTCCCCGACGACGTCCCCATCGAGAACAAGATGGTCACCCGCGCCATCGCCTCCGCCCAGTCGCAGCTGGAGGGGCAGCACTTCGAGTCCCGCAAGGACGTCCTGAAGTTCGACGAGGTCCTCAACCGGCAGCGCACCCTCATCTACGCCGAGCGCCGCCGCGTCCTCGCGGGCGAGGACCTGCGCGAGCAGATCGTGCACTTCATGGACGACACGATCCGGGCGTACATCGGGCAGGAGACGAGCGAGGGCTTCGCCGAGGAATGGGACCTGGAGCGGCTGTGGGGCGCCCTCAGGCAGCTCTACCCGGTCCGGATCACCGTCGAGGAGCTGGAGGACGAGGCGGACGGCCGCGAGAACCTCACCGTCGACCGCCTGCTCGACGCGGTCACGAACGACATCCACTGCCGCTACGAGGACCGGGAGGCGGAACTGGGCGCCGAGGCACTGCGCGACCTGGAGCGCCTGGTCGTCCTCTCCGTCCTCGACCGCAAATGGCGCGAGCACCTCTACGAGATGGACTACCTCCGCGACGGCATCGGCCTGCGCTGGACGCTCGGCCGCGAGCCGATCATCGAGTACGAGCGCGAGGGCTTCGACATGTACGGCGCGATGACGGACGCCATCAAGGAGGAGTCCGTCGGCTACGTCTTCAACCTGGACGCCGCGGCCCCGGGGACCGAGACCCGCCGTGCTCCCACCGACGGCCTGCACTTCACCGCCCCGACGCTGGACACCGCGGAGGGCGTCGTCGAGGGTGACTTCACGCCGCCCGGCGCCGAAACCGCCGACGCCGCTTCCTCGGACGCCGCCCGCCCCGACACCACTCCCTCCGCCAAGGCCCCGGGCCCCGCCGACGGCTCCGGCAGGACCCGCGCCCCGGCCCGCCGCACCACCAAGTCGCGCAGACAGCGCCGCCGTAAGCGGTAGCCGGGAAGCCCCCTTTACCTGCCCCGGACGCTTTACGGCAACAATGGAGGGATGAGCGACAGTCCAGCCCCCCTCGCCGATCCGCATCTCGTCTTCGACCCCGTCGACGGGGACGGTCCGAGGGACGTGGTGATCCTCGGTTCCACCGGCTCGATCGGCACCCAGGCCATCGACCTCGTGCTGCGCAACCCCGACCGGTTCAGGGTCACCGGACTCTCCGCCGCCGGCGGCAGGGTCGCCCTCCTCGCCGAACAGGCCCACCGCCTGCGGGTGCGCACGGTCGCCGTCGCCCGCGAGGACGTCGTACCGGCGCTGCGCGAGGCCCTGACGGCGCGCTACGGGACGGGGGAGCCGCTCCCCGAGATCCTCACCGGAGCGGAGGCGGCCACTCACCTCGCCGCCTCCGACTGCCACACCGTGCTGAACGGAATCACGGGCTCCATCGGTCTCGCCCCGACCCTCGCCGCCCTGGAGGCGGGCCGCACCCTCGCGCTCGCCAACAAGGAGTCGCTCATCGTCGGCGGCCCGCTGGTGAAGGCGCTCGCCAAGCCCGGGCAGATCATCCCGGTCGACTCCGAGCACGCCGCCCTCTTCCAGGCCCTCGCCTCCGGCACCCGGGCCGACGTACGCAAACTCGTCGTCACCGCCTCCGGGGGCCCCTTCCGCGGACGTACGAAGGCCGAACTGGCGGACGTCACCCCCGAGGACGCCCTGAAGCACCCCACCTGGGCCATGGGACCGGTCATCACCGTCAACTCCGCGACCCTCGTCAACAAGGGGCTCGAAGTCATCGAGGCGCACCTCCTCTACGACATTCCCTTCGAACGCATTGAGGTGGTGGTGCATCCCCAGTCGTATGTCCACTCGATGGTTGAGTTCACGGACGGATCGACGATGGCCCAGGCGACGCCCCCCGACATGCGCGGGCCGATCGCCATCGGGCTCGGCTGGCCCGAGCGCGTTCCCGACGCGGCGCCCGCTTTCGACTGGACCAAGGCGTCGAACTGGGAGTTCTTTCCCCTCGACAACGACGCGTTTCCGTCGGTCGGGCTCGCCCGGCACGTGGGGCGGCTCGCGGGCACGGCTCCGGCAGTGTTCAATGCCGCCAACGAGGAGTGCGTGGACGCGTTCCTGAACGGCGCGCTGCCGTTCAACGGGATCATGGAGACCGTAACGAGCGTGGTCGAGGAACACGGCAGCCCTCGAACGGGAACTTCCCTGACCGTCGCGGACGTCCTCGAAGCGGAGACCTGGGCGCGTGCCCGGGCCCGTGAGCTGACCAAGACCACAGCGCACACGACCGCGGAGGCCCGTGCATGACGACCCTGATGATGATCCTCGGCATAGTCGTCTTCGCGATCGGCCTGCTGGTCTCGATCGCCTGGCACGAGCTGGGGCATCTGTCGACGGCCAAGCTCTTCGGCATTCGCGTGCCGCAGTACATGGTCGGTTTCGGCCCGACCATCTGGTCGCGCAAGAAGGGCGACACCGAGTACGGCATCAAGGCGGTCCCGCTCGGCGGCTACATCCGCATGATCGGCATGTTCCCGCCCGGACCCGACGGCAAGATCGAGGCCCGCTCCACCTCCCCCTTCCGGGGCATGGTCGAGGACGCCAGGTCGGCCGCCTTCGAGGAGCTCCAGCCCGGCGACGAGACCCGCCTCTTCTACACGCGCAAGCCGTGGAAGCGCGTCATCGTGATGTTCGCCGGCCCCTTCATGAACCTGATCCTCGCCGTCGCGATCTTCCTCGGCGTGATGATGACGTTCGGCGTCAACACCCAGACGACCACGGTCAGCACGGTCTCGCCGTGTGTCATCCAGGCCAGCGAGAACCGCGACAAGTGCACCAAGAAGGACCCGGTCGCGCCCGCCATGGACGCGGGGGTCAAGCCCGGTGACAAGATCGTCGGCTTCAACGGCAAGGCCGTCCCCGACTGGTCCGCGCTCCAGTCCGACATCCGCGCCAACCCCGGCAAGGCCGTCACGCTCACCGTCGAGCGCAAGGGCAAGCAGCTCGACCTGACCGCTCACCTGGTCAAGAACCAGGTGAGCAAGACCGACGGCAGCGGCGGCTACGTCGAGGGCAAGTACGTGTACGCGGGCTGGCTCGGCTTCACCCCCGCCGCCGGCATCGTCGAGCAGTCCTTCGGCCAGTCCGTCGACCGTATGGGCGACATGATGCAGAACGGCGTCGAGTCGCTGATCTCGCTGCCGGGCAAGGTCCCCGACCTGTGGGACGCGGCCTTCGGTGACGGCCCGCGCAAGGCGGACTCCCCGATGGGCGTGGTCGGCGCGGCCCGCGTCGGCGGTGACGTCTTCACCCTCGACATCCCCGCGTCCCAGCAGATCGCGATGATGCTGATGCTCGTCGCGGGCTTCAACCTCTCCCTCTTCCTGTTCAACATGCTCCCGCTGCTGCCGTTGGACGGCGGGCACATCGCGGGCGCGCTCTGGGAGTCGCTGAGGCGGGGCGCGGCGAAGCTGCTGCGCCGCCCGGACCCGGGCCCGTTCGACGTCGCGAAGCTGATGCCGGTGGCCTACGTGGTGGCCGGAATCTTCGTCTGCTTCACGATCCTGGTGTTCATCGCGGACGTCGTTAACCCGGTGAAAATCTCCTAGCAGGAAACTGTTCGCAGCGGTCGGGCACGCTTTGTGTCCGGCCGCTCACTATTGAGTGGGTTTACCTGCGGGATGTGCTCGGCCGCGGGGCGGTGCCGTAATCTCGAGGCCTGGAGCCCACGATTCCGGGACCTTGATCCACAACTTGGGGTTGCACAGCAGATGACTGCGATTTCTCTCGGCATGCCGTCCGTTCCGACCAAGCTCGCCGAGCGCCGCAAGAGCCGGCAGATCCAGGTCGGAACCGTGGCCGTGGGTGGAGACGCACCCGTCTCGGTGCAGTCGATGACGACGACGCGTACCTCCGACATCGGGGCCACGCTTCAGCAGATCGCCGAACTGACGGCGTCCGGCTGCCAGATCGTCCGCGTCGCCTGCCCCACGCAGGACGACGCCGACGCGCTCGCCACCATCGCCCGCAAGTCCCAGATCCCGGTCATCGCGGACATCCACTTCCAGCCGAAGTACGTCTTCGCGGCGATCGACGCCGGCTGCGCGGCCGTCCGCGTGAACCCCGGCAACATCAAGCAGTTCGACGACCAGGTCAAGGAGATCGCGCGGGCCGCGAAGGACACCGGCACCCCGATCCGCATCGGCGTCAACGCGGGCTCCCTCGACAAGCGGCTCCTCCAGAAGTACGGCAAGGCCACCCCCGAGGCGCTCGTCGAGTCCGCCCTCTGGGAGTGCTCGCTCTTCGAGGAGCACGACTTCCGCGACATCAAGATCTCGGTCAAGCACAACGACCCGGTCGTCATGGTCAACGCCTACCGCCAACTGGCCGCTGCCTGCGACTACCCCCTCCACCTCGGTGTCACCGAGGCGGGCCCCGCCTTCCAGGGCACCATCAAGTCGGCGGTCGCCTTCGGCGCGCTGCTCAGCGAGGGCATCGGCGACACGATCCGCGTCTCCCTGTCGGCGCCCCCCGTCGAAGAGGTCAAGGTCGGCCTCCAGATCCTCGAATCCCTCAACCTCAAGCAGCGCGGCCTGGAGATCGTCTCCTGCCCCTCCTGCGGCCGCGCCCAGGTCGACGTCTACAAGCTCGCCGAGGAGGTCACGGCAGGCCTCACCGGCATGGAGGTCCCGCTGCGCGTCGCGGTCATGGGCTGCGTCGTCAACGGCCCCGGCGAGGCCCGCGAGGCCGACCTCGGTGTCGCCTCCGGCAACGGCAAGGGCCAGATCTTCGTCAAGGGCGAGGTCATCAAGACCGTCCCCGAGTCGAAGATCGTCGAGACCCTGATCGAAGAGGCCATGAAGCTGGCCGAGCAGATGGAGGCCGACGGCATCACGTCGGGCGAGCCTTCGGTGTCGGTGGCGGGCTGACCGGAAGGTCCCTCGGAACACGGGACGGGCACAGGCGGAGGGGGGCGGTGACAACCCCCTTCCGCACAGGGCGGCGCAGCCAGTTTCCGCCAGGTACAGTGCGGAGATCAGCAGACCCCAGGGTGAGGGCCCCGCACGTGTTGACCCAGACGACCACCAGGGTCCTCGAACCGAGTGACCTGGACGCCGCGCTCGCAGTCCTCGACCGCGAGCCGGTCGCGAACGCTTTCGTCGCCTCCCGGGTGCAGGTCGCCGGCCTCGACCCGTGGCGCCTCGGCGGCGAGATGTGGGGCTGGTACGAGGACGGCATGCTGACGTCCCTCTGCTACGCCGGCGCGAACCTCGTCCCCATCTGCGCCACCCCACGCGCCGTCCGCGCCTTCGCCGACCGCGCCCGCCGCGCCGGCCGCCGCTGCTCCTCGGTCGTCGGCCCCGCCGAGGCCACCTCCCTCCTGTGGCGACTGCTGGAGCCCAGCTGGGGCCCCGCCCGGGACGTCCGCAGCAACCAGCCGCTGATGGTCACCGACCGGATGCCGACCGACATCGCCCCGGATCCGTACGTCCGCCGCATCCGCAAGGACGAGATGGAAACGATCATGCCGGCGTGCGTGGCGATGTTCACCGAGGAGGTCGGCGTCTCGCCGCTCGCCGGTGACGGCGGCCTCCTCTACCAGGCCCGGGTCGCCGAACTGGTCGGCGCCGGCCGCTCCTTCGCCCGCGTCGACCGGCACGGCAAGGTCGTCTTCAAGGCCGAGATCGGCGCCGCCACCCCGCGGGCCTGCCAGATCCAGGGCGTCTGGGTGGCCCCCGAGTACCGCGGCAAGGGCCTCGCCGCCCCCGGCATGGCGGCGGTCCTGCGCTATGCGCTGGCGGACGTGGCCCCGGTGGTGAGCCTGTACGTCAACGACTTCAACACCCCGGCGCGTGCCGCCTACCGGCGCGTGGGGTTCCAGGAGGTCGGGGCGTTCATGAGCGTCCTGTTCTGAGACAGGCCCTTTCCCGTACCCGAGAGTGCCGTTCAGGCACACGAACATGGCCTGTAGTCTCCCCGGCATGCTGCGCTTTCCCGGCCAGGGCCACCGCAACCCCGACGACGTGGTCATCGGCCCCCTGGACCTCGCCGCCCGGGTCGACGAGGCGCTCGCCGTGCAGGCACTGGCCTTCGGGCTCGGCGCCGACGAGATCGCCGTACGCCGCCAGATCGTGCTGCGGCACCTCACCCACCCGGGAGCCCGCGCCCTCGGCGCCACCACCGGCGACGGACGGCTCGTCGGCTTCGTCTACGGCATGCCCAACGACCGTACGCACTGGTGGTCCACGGTCGTCGAGCCCTATCTGCGCGCCCAGGACCGCGACGGCTGGCTCGACGACTCCTTCGTGATCACCGAGCTGCACGTCCACCCGCGCTACCAGAACCACGGCATCGGCCGGACCCTCATCACCACCATCACGGACAGCGCCGCCGAACCCCGCTCGATCCTCTCGGCGATCGACACGGAGAGCCCCGCCCGAGGGCTCTACCGCTCGCTCGGCTACGAGGACCTGGCCAGGCAGGTCCTCTTCCCCAGCGCCCCGAAGCCGTACGCCGTGATGGGCGCCCCCCTGCCCCTGCGCCGTCGCTAACCGATTTCCGCCGGGATGGGCCGCCCGGCTAACCTCCTAGCCACCACCCTTACGCAGCAGGAGTCGAGAACCATGGCCCAGGTCCAGCGCATGTCCCGTTTGATGATCAAGACACTGCGTGACGACCCGGCGGACGCCGAGACGCTCAACCACAAGCTGCTGGTGCGCGCGGGCTTCGTGCGTCGCAGCGCGGCCGGCATCTGGTCCTGGCTGCCGCTGGGCATGAAGGTCCTGGAGAACGTCGCCCGCGTGGTCCGCGAGGAGATGGACGACATGGGTGGCCAGGAGGTCCTGCTGCCGGCCCTGCTGCCCAAGGAGCCCTACGAGGCGACCGGCCGCTGGGAGGAGTACGGCCCCGAGCTGTTCCGCCTCAAGGACCGCAAGGGCGCGGAGTACCTCCTCGGCCCGACCCACGAGGAGATCTTCACCCAGCTGGTCAAGGACCAGTGCTCGTCCTACAAGGACCTGCCCGTGATCCTCTACCAGATCCAGACGAAGTACCGCGACGAGGCCCGTCCGCGCGCGGGCATCCTGCGCGGCCGCGAGTTCCAGATGAAGGACTCGTACTCGTTCGACACCACCGACGAGGGCCTCGCGCAGTCGTACGCCCTGCACCGCGAGACGTACATCAAGATCTTCAACCGCCTCGGCCTGGACCACCGCATCGTCTCCGCCGTCTCCGGCGCCATGGGCGGCTCGGCCTCCGAGGAGTTCCTCGCCCCGGCCCCCGCCGGCGAGGACACCTTCGTCGACTGCCCGGCCTGCGACTACGCGGCCAACACCGAGGCCGTCACCTACGTGGCCCCGGCCGCCGAAGCCGCCGAGCACCCCGCGGTCGAGGAGCTGGACACCCCCGACACCCCGACCATCGAGTCCCTCGCCGAACTCCTCGGCGTCCAGGCCTCGGCGACCCTCAAGAACCTCCTGGTCAAGGTCGACGGCGAGATCGTCGCCGTCGGTGTCCCCGGTGACCGCGAGGTCGACCTCGGCAAGCTCGGCGAGCACCTCGCCCCGGCCGAGGTCGAACTCGTCACGGCCGAGGACTTCGAGGGCCGTCCCGACCTCGTACGCGGCTACGTGGGCCCGCAGGGCCTGGACAAGGTCCGCTACATCGCCGACCCGCGCATCGCCGCCGGCACCTCCTGGATCACCGGCGCCAACAAGGTCAACACGCACGCGAAGAACGTCGTCGCGGGCCGTGACTTCGAGGTCGACGACTACCTCGACGTCGTCGTGGTCGAGGCGGGCGACCCCTGCCCCAAGTGCGGCACCGGCCTCAAGCTGGACCGCGCCATCGAGATCGGCCACATCTTCCAGCTGGGCCGCAAGTACGCCGACGCCTTCCAGCTCGACGTGCTCGGCCAGAACGGCAAGCCGGTCCGCGTGACCATGGGCTCGTACGGCATCGGCGTCTCCCGTGCGGTCGCGGCGCTCGCCGAGCAGACCGCGGACGAGCAGGGCCTGTGCTGGCCCAAGGAGATCGCTCCCGCCGACGTCCACCTGGTCGCCGCGGGCAAGGCCCTGCAGACCGAACTGGCCCTCGACGTCGCCGAGAAGCTGGGCGCGGCGGGCGTGCGCGTCCTGGTCGACGACCGCGCGGGCGTCTCGCCGGGCGTGAAGTTCACCGACGCGGAGCTCATCGGCGTACCGCAGATCCTGGTCGCCGGCCGTCGCTCCGCCGAGGGTGTCCTGGAGCTCAAGGACCGCAAGACCGGCGAGCGCGAGGAGCTCACGGTCGACGAGGCGATCGCCCGCCTCACGGCCTGACGGCCCGCCGATCGGGCGGAGGGGTGCTTCTTTCGCCCCCTCCGCCCCTTCCCCGCCCGTGTTCCGGGGCGCCGCCCCTGGACCCCCGCGCCTCAGACGCCGGAGGGGCTGAATTTTTCAGCCCCCTACAGCCACCCTGCGAACTCCAGCAGCAGCTCCGCGTCCTGGAGGCGGCCGACCCGCCGGGCCCGTACGCCCGACTCGACCGCCCGGAACAGCGTCCAGCCCCGCAGCCGTTCCTGGTCCACCTCCAGTGACTCGGCGAGCCGCTTCACCCGGCGCCGGGTGATCGACGCGCCGGACGGGGAGGCGATCAGGTCCTCCACCCGGTCGCGGACCAGCCGGGCCAGGTCGAACGCGCACTCGCCGACCACCGGGTCGGGGCCCACGGCCAGCCAGGGCATGCGCTCACCGGCGAGCACCTTGCTCTGCCGGAAGGTGCCGTGCAGCAGCCGCTGCGCGGGAGGGTCGGCGAGCAGCTCCTCGCGGGCCGCGAGCGCCGTGTCCACCAGCGCCGCGACCTCGGCGTCCTCGCCGACGCCCGCCCGCATCGCCGCGGCCTGCCGCCCGGTCCGCTCTGCCACCGTCTCGAAGACATGAGCCGCGGGCGGCTCGACCCACAGTCGACGCAGCGTCCCCGCCGCCTCCAGCAGTGCCTTCGCCTCGGGCAGCGACCGCACCGACAGATCGGGCTGGAGCCGTTCCAGGAGGAGTACGCCCTCGGTGTCGCCGGGGTTGAGCAGCTGCACCGCGCCCCGGCCGTCCCAGTGGGCGAGCCCGGCCCGCTCGCTCGCCGGCCGGGCGCGCTCGGGCGCCAGTTTCAGCACGGCGGGTGTCCCGTCGATCAACCGCACCAGCACCACCAGGCTGCTGCGCCCACCGGGCGCCTGCACCCGCTCGACGGTCAACTCGCGTAGATCCACGGCCTGTCGAGCCAGCTCCGGCAGCCTCTCCAGCCACTCGCCGGCGCCACCGACTCCGCCTGAGCCGTCGGACCCGTTGTGCCGCGTCTCGCCGAGTGCCCGCACGAGGCGCTGTGGCGGTTCGAAAGCCATACGCGAGATGTTCCCTTCGAGGTCGCGACGCGTGGGCGCTGCCCACACGTCGACTGCCCACGTGTGCGGTGTGTACATGTGCGGTGCGGTGCGGGCGTGTGCGGCGCGGCCATGTACAGCGTCGACATGTGGGGCGTGTACATGTGCGACGCCTCTATGTCTGGCGTCTACGTGCCCGGTGCTGCCGACACGGAAGGCGCGCTCGTGGCTGTGTCCGTGCCCGTGGCCGCCGCCCGCTCGGCGAGACCAGGGAAGGCTACGCTCTCGCCGCTCCAGCGCACTGCCCGCACCGCCGCCTCCCGCAGCGCCTCGGCGGCCGTACGCCGCCGGTCGCCCGCTGAGGCCCGTACGAGGTCGGAGTACACCCCGGCCACCCGCTCCTCCAGCTCCGCGGCGAGCCGTACGGCCGCCGCCGAGTCCGGTACCGGGAAGGGCAGCGCGTATCCGGCGGACGCGGCCACGGGCTTGCCGCCCAGGTCCCGTACGGCCCGCACCAGCGCGTCGCGCCGCGCCCGGTGCGCCGCGTACGCCGCCCGCGCCTCGTCCCGTCGGCCTTCCTGGACCTTGCCGCCGACCACGCCGTACCCGTACACGGCGGCGTGCTCGGCCCCGAGCGCGGCCTGCAGAGCCCGCAGCTCAGCCTCTTCGGCCGTCGCGCTGCCCGTCCCGCTCGTCGTCAGGCTCACTTCGCCCCCTCCGTCAGCAGAAACGCGTGTGCGGCACCGGCCGCCGCCACCGAGGCCAGCAGCCTGGCCAGCTCGCCCGGCGCCTCCACCAGCGTCTTCGTGCGCTCGTCCGCCAAGGTGCGCTCGGCCGCCGCGAGCTCGGCGAGCGCGTCCTTCTCCGTGGCCGGAACGGCAGGGGAGCCGCCGGCCGAAGCCGGTGCCGACTCCGAAACCGGCGCGGACGCAGACGCAGACGCAGACGCAGACGCCGAGGAGGACGCCCGGCCACCGCCTCCGCTCCCACCCCCGAACGCCTCCGCATGCCGTACGACCTCGGCACGCAGCGGCCGCAGCCGCCCCTCCAGCGGTGGATGCGCGGCGATCACGGCGGCGTACCGCCCGGCCAGCGTCTCGCTGTCGCGCGCCGCACGCGCGCGTGCCCGGTCGGCGGCCGAGGGGCTTCCGCCGGTGGTGTCGGTGGTGGACTCGGGGGCGGAACAGCCCGCGAGCACCAGGGCGCCCGCGGCCGAAGCGAGCAGGCTCCTTCGGCGCGGCCCCGAGGGGGTGCGCGGCGGCAGGGTGAACGGCACGGCAGACGTCCTCGGCAGGCTCGTACGAACGGGAGGGCGGCACGCCCGTGATCACGGTACCCGCGTCCGGGGCGATCACCGGCCAGCGGCTCTCCCGCAACCGCGCCCCGCGCCCGCACGGGCCGAAGTGCGTCTCCGGTGGACGGCAACACCCTCCGGGACCGGATACCCTTTGACCTGACACGCGACCTACCCACAACAGCACACGCGGCCGAGGAGTCACCCGGATGAGCACCACCCAGAGCGAGAGGCTGCGAGAACTCCTGGAACCGCTCGTCAGCTCCCAGGGACTCGATCTCGAGGAGATCGCGGTGGACTCGGTCGGGCGCAAGCGGGTGCTGCGTGTCGTCGTCGACTCGGATGCCGGTGCCGACCTCGACCAGATCGCCGATGTGAGCCGCGCGCTCTCGGCGAAGCTCGACGAGAGCGACCTGATGGGTCCGGGCGAGTACGACCTGGAGGTCGGTACCCCGGGTGCCGAACGAGAGCTCACCGAGCACCGCCACTACGTACGCGCCGTCGACCGCCTGGTGAAGTTCAAGCTGACCGAGGCCGCCGGTGGCGGCGAACTGGTCGCGAGAATCCTCTCGGTGGACGACGAGGGCGTCGACACCGAAGTGCCCGGCGTGAAGGGCCGCAAGGCCACCGCCGGGCGACTCGCCTTCGATGACGTCGCCAAGGCGCGCGTCCAGGTCGAGTTCAACCGTAAGAACAAGAACGAAGAGACCGAAGAGAACGCAGAGGAGGCGTAGCCGTGGACATCGACATGAGTGCCCTGCGGGGTTTGGTGCGGGAGAAGGAGATCTCCTTCGACCTGCTGGTCGAGGCGATCGAGTCGGCCCTCCTCATCGCCTACCACCGCACCGAGGGAAGCCGCCGTCACGCGCGCGTGGAGCTCAACCGGGAGACCGGCCATGTGACCGTGTGGGCGAAGGAGGACCCCGAGGACCTGGAGGAGGGGCAGGAGGCACGCGAGTTCGACGACACCCCGTCGGGCTTCGGCCGTATCGCCGCCACCACCGCCAAGCAGGTCATCCTGCAGCGCCTGAGGGACGCCGAGGACGACGCGACGCTCGGCGAGTACGCGGGCCGCGAGGGCGACATCGTCACCGGTGTCGTCCAGCAGGGCCGCGACCCGAAGAACGTGCTGGTGGACATCGGCAAGCTGGAGGCCATCCTGCCCGTCCAGGAGCAGGTGCCCGGTGAGTCGTACCAGCACGGCCTGCGCCTGCGGTCGTACGTCGTCCGGGTCGCGAAGGGCGTGCGCGGTCCCTCCGTGACGCTCTCGCGCACGCACCCCAACCTGGTGAAGAAGCTCTTCGCGCTGGAGGTGCCGGAGATCGCCGACGGTTCCGTCGAGATCTCCGCGATCGCCCGCGAGGCCGGCCACCGCACGAAGATCGCCGTCCGGTCCACCCGGTCGGGGCTCAACGCCAAGGGCGCCTGCATCGGCCCGATGGGCGGCCGGGTGCGCAATGTGATGGCCGAGCTGAACGGCGAGAAGATCGACATCGTCGACTGGTCGGACGACCCGGCGGAGATGGTCGCGAACGCCCTTTCCCCGGCCCGGGTCTCCAAGGTCGAGGTCGTCGACCTCGCGGCCCGCTCCGCGCGGGTGACGGTCCCCGACTACCAGCTGTCGCTGGCGATCGGCAAGGAAGGGCAGAATGCCCGGCTTGCGGCCCGCCTCACCGGCTGGCGCATCGACATCCGTCCCGACACCGAACAGCCCGGGAGCGGGGACGGGGAATAGATCTGAGCCGTAAGTGGCTTGGATCACGACAACAACCGTTCGACTTTTGCCCCAAAGGGGTGAGGTCGGTGCGGGGAGGTAGACTTAAGAGTGTCTGGCCGGACGCGAGCCCGCGCATGCCCTGAGCGCACCTGTGTGGGGTGCCGGGAGCGAGCGGCCAAGAGCGATCTGCTGCGCACCGTGGCGGTCGAGGGCGAATGTGTCCCCGATCTTCGCGGTACGCTGCCCGGCCGGGGTGCGTATGTGCACCCCGCCCTGGTCTGTCTCGACCTGGCGGTCCGCCGCCGGGCGTTCACGAGGGCGCTGCGTGCCCCGGGAGCGCTCGACACAGCGGCGTTGCGTCTCTACGTCGAGCAGGCAACACCGTAAGACGTGTCGTACGGAACCTCCGTGCGGCCCTGGTACCCCGCGAGTTGGAAGTAGGTCGAGATTGCGATGAGCACTCGATGAGCACGCGATGAGTACGCCCATGAAGTAGCGACGGTCCGGACGCAACCCGGACCTAAAAGGAGCGAAGTGGCTAAGGTCCGGGTATACGAACTCGCCAAGGAGTTCGGGGTGGAGAGCAAGGTCGTCATGGCCAAGCTCCAAGAACTCGGTGAATTCGTCCGTTCGGCGTCCTCGACGATCGAGGCGCCCGTTGTACGCAAGCTGACTGATGCCCTCCAGCAGGGCAGCGGAGGCGGCAAGCCCGCCCCGCGCAAGGCTGCCCCGGCGAGGCCGGCAGCCCCCTCTCCCGCGCAGGCCGCCCGTCCGGCAGCCCCGCGCCCGCCGGCCCCGAAGCCGGCCGCTGCGGAGACGCCCGCGGCCGCTGCTCCGGTGACCCCGGCTGCTGCGGGCCCGCGTCCGGGCCCCAAGCCCGCCCCGAAGCCCGCTCCGGCGGCTCCGGCTCCGGCGGTGCCCGAGTTCACCGCGCCCCCGTCGGCCCCCGCGGCTCCGGCCGCCGGTGCAGGCGCAGGTGCCGCACGTCCGGGTGCCCGTCCCGGCGCCCCGAAGCCCGGTGGCGCTCGTCCGGCCGGTCCCGCGCAGGGCGGCCAGGGCCGTGGTGACCGTCCCGAGCGCGGCGACCGTCAGGGTGGCGCGTCGCGTCCCGGCGGCCAGGCCCCGCGTCCGGGCGCTCGTCCGGCCGGTCCCCGTCCGGGCAACAACCCGTTCACCTCGGGTGGCTCCACCGGCATGGCGCGCCCGCAGGCGCCCCGTCCGGGTGGCGCCCCGCGTCCCGGTGGTGACCGTCCTGGTGGCGCTCCGCGTCCGCAGGGCGCGGGTCAGGACCGTGCTCCCCGTCCCCAGGGCGGTCCCGGCGGCGCTCCGCGTCCGCAGGGCGGTCCGGGCGGTGCCCGTCCGACCCCCGGCGGCATGCCCCGCCCGCAGGGCGGCGCTCCGCGTCCGGGCGGTGGCCCCGGTGGCAACCGTCCCAACCCCGGCATGATGCCGCAGCGTCCCGCTGCGGGTAGCCCGCGTCCCGGCGGTGGCCCCGGTGGCCGCGGTCCCGGTGGCGGCGGCGGTCGTCCCGGTGGTCCCGGTGGCGGCGGCGGTCGTCCGGGTGGCGGCGGCTTCGCCGGTCGTCCCGGTGGCGGCGGTGGCGGTTTCGCCGGTCGTCCGGCCGGTCCCGGTGGCGGTGGCGGCGGTTTCGCCGGTCGTCCCGGTGGTCCCGGCGGTGGCGGCGGCGGTCGTCCCGGCTTCGGTGGCCGTCCCGGTGGTCCCGGTGGCCGTGGTGGCACACAGGGCGCCTTCGGTCGCCCCGGTGGTCCCGCGCGTCGTGGTCGCAAGTCGAAGCGGCAGAGGCGCCAGGAGTACGAGGCCATGCAGGCCCCGTCGGTCGGCGGCGTGATGCTGCCTCGCGGCAACGGACAGTCCGTCCGCCTGTCGCGCGGTGCTTCGCTCACCGACTTCGCCGAGAAGATCGGCGCCAACCCGGCGTCGCTCGTCGGCGTGATGATGAACCTCGGCGAGATGGTCACTGCCACGCAGTCCGTCTCCGACGAGACGCTGAAGCTCCTCGCGGACGAGATGAACTTCGTCCTCGAGATCGTCAGCCCCGAGGAGGAGGACCGCGAGCTGCTCGAGTCCTTCGACATCGAGTTCGGCGAGGACGAGGGCGACGAGGAAGACCTGGTGGTCCGTCCGCCGGTCGTCACCGTCATGGGTCACGTCGACCACGGCAAGACCCGCCTCCTCGACACCATCCGCAAGACGAACGTCGTCGCGGGCGAGGCCGGCGGTATCACGCAGCACATCGGCGCGTACCAGGTCGCCACCGAGGTCAACGGTGAAGAGCGCAGGATCACCTTCATCGACACCCCCGGTCACGAGGCGTTCACCGCCATGCGTGCCCGTGGTGCCAAGTCGACCGACATCGCGATCCTCGTGGTGGCGGCCAACGACGGTGTGATGCCCCAGACGATCGAGGCGCTGAACCACGCCAAGGCGGCCGACGTGCCGATCGTGGTCGCGGTCAACAAGATCGACGTCGAGGGCGCGGACCCGACCAAGGTGCGCGGTCAGCTCACCGAGTTCGGTCTGGTGGCCGAGGAGTACGGCGGCGACACGATGTTCGTCGACATCTCCGCCAAGCAGGGTCTGAACATCGACCAACTGCTGGAGGCCGTGGTCCTGACCGCGGACGCCTCGCTCGACCTGCGGGCCAACCCGGAGCAGGACGCGCAGGGTATTGCGATCGAGTCCCACCTCGACCGCGGACGCGGTGCCGTTTCGACGGTCCTGGTCCAGCGCGGCACGCTGCGCATCGGCGACACCATGGTGGTCGGCGACGCGTACGGCCGTGTCCGGGCGATGCTCGACGACAACGGCAACAACGTCGAGGAAGCGGGTCCGTCGACCCCCGTCCTGGTCCTGGGTCTCACCAACGTCCCGGGTGCCGGCGACAACTTCCTGGTCGTCGACGAGGACCGCACGGCCCGTCAGATCGCCGAGAAGCGCGCGGCGCGCGAGCGCAACGCCAACTTCGCCCGGCGTGGCGTCCGGTTCTCCCTGGAGAACCTGGACGAGGCCCTCAAGGCCGGCCTGGTGCAGGAACTCAACCTCATCATCAAGGGCGACGCGTCCGGTTCGGTGGAGGCTCTCGAGTCCTCGCTGCTCCAGCTCGACGTCGGCGACGAGGTCGACATCCGCGTCCTGCACCGCGGTGTGGGTGCGGTCACCGAGTCCGACATCAACCTGGCGACCGGCTCCGACGCCATCGTCATCGGCTTCAACGTCCGCGCTGCGGGCCGCGCGGCGCAGATGGCGGAGCGCGAAGGCGTCGACGTCCGGTACTACTCGGTGATCTACCAGGCCATCGAGGAGATCGAGGCGGCCCTCAAGGGCATGCTCAAGCCGGAGTACGAGGAGGTCGAGCTCGGCACGGCGGAGATCCGCGAGGTCTTCAAGTCGTCCAAGCTGGGCAACATCGCCGGTGTCCTGGTCCGCTCCGGAGAGGTCAAGCGCAACACCAAGGCGCGCCTCGTCCGCGACGGCAAGGTCATCGCGGAGAGCCTCAACATCTCCGGTCTGCGTCGCTTCAAGGACGACGTCACCGAGATCCGCGAAGGGTTCGAGGGCGGTATCAACCTCGGCAACTTCAACGACATCAAGGTCGACGACGTCATCGCGACGTACGAGATGCGCGAGAAGCCCCGCTCGTAGAGCGCGGTCCACTCGGTATCCGAGTATCGGTCCGGTCCGGGGCCGGTCGGCGGAGAGTAATTTCCGTCGATCGGCCCCGGCCGTTCGTTGTACGGTTCTGATGACCCTGCCAAGAGCCTTGGCAGGGCGTCTATCCCGTACCGGCGGGACATCCGGATCACACATGTATGTGGGGACTCTGTCCTTCGACCTCCTTCTCGGCGACGTACGGTCCCTGAAGGAGAAGCGTTCCGTCGTCCGCCCGATCGTGGCCGAGCTCCAGCGCAAGTACGCGGTGAGCGCGGCGGAGGTCGAGCACATGGATCTGCATCGCAGGGCCGGTATCGGCCTGGCGGTCGTCTCCGGCGACGCGGGACATGTGACCGACGTACTCGACGGGTGCGAACGGCTGGTCGCCGGCCGCCCCGAGATCGAGCTGCTGTCGGTACGGCGGCGCTTCCATGGCGACGACGACGAGTGACCGACAACGTAGTACGCAGCACTTGTAGTACGCAGCACTTGGTACAGGAAGAACGAGGGAGACGGACCAGTGGCCGACAACGCGCGGGCTAAGAGGCTGGCGGACCTCATTCGAGAGGTGGTGGCCCAGAAGCTGCAGCGCGGGATCAAGGACCCGCGGCTCGGCTCGCATGTGACCATCACGGACACCCGGGTCACCGGGGACCTCCGGGAGGCGACCGTCTTCTACACGGTGTACGGGGACGACGAGGAGCGGGCGGCCGCGGCCGCCGGCCTGGAGAGCGCCAAGGGCGTGCTCCGCTCGGCGGTGGGGGCGGCGGCGGGCGTGAAGTTCACGCCGACCCTGACCTTCGTCGCGGACGCCCTGCCGGACACCGCGAAGACCATCGAGGACCTGCTCGACAAGGCACGGGCCTCGGACGAGAAGGTCCGCGAGGTCTCCGCGGGCGCCACCTTCGCGGGTGACGCCGACCCGTACAAGAAGCCGGGCGAGGACGACGAGACGGACGGCGACGCCGCGGAATGACCGAGAAGAACCGGACGCCCGACGGGCTTGTCATCGTGGACAAGCCGTCGGGCTTCACCTCGCACGACGTGGTGGCCAAGATGCGCGGGATCGCCAGGACCCGCCGCGTCGGCCACGCGGGCACCCTCGACCCCATGGCCACGGGCGTCCTCGTCCTCGGCCTGGAGAGGGCCACCAAGCTCCTCGGGCACCTCGCCCTCACCGAGAAGGAGTACCTCGGTACGATCCGTCTCGGGCAGAACACGCTGACGGACGACGCGGAGGGCGACATCACGTCGTCCACGGACGCGTCGGGCGTGCGGCGCGATGCCGTCGACGCCGGCATCGCCAAGCTGACCGGCGACATCATGCAGGTGCCGTCCAAGGTCAGCGCCATCAAGATCGACGGAGTGCGCTCCTACAAGCGGGCCCGCGAGGGCGAGGAATTCGAGATCCCGGCCCGCCCGGTCAAGATCTCCTCCTTCGCGGTGTACGACATGCGTGACGCCGTGGCCGAGGACGGCACCCCCGTCCTGGACCTGGTCGTCTCGGTGGTCTGCTCGTCCGGCACCTACATCCGGGCGCTCGCCCGTGACCTGGGTGCCGACCTCGGCGTCGGCGGCCACCTGACCGCCCTGCGCCGCACCCGGGTCGGCCCCTACAAGCTCGACTCCGCGCGCACCCTCGACCAGCTCCAGCAGGAGCTGACCGTGATGCCGATCGCGGATGCCGCCACCGCCGCGTTCCCCCGCTGGGACGTCGACACCAGGCGGGCCCGGCTCCTCCTCAACGGCGTACGCCTGGAGATGCCCGAGGTCTACGCGGGCAAGGGCGCCGTGGCCGTCTTCGACGCCGCGGGCAGCTTCCTGGCGCTGGTGGAGGAACAGAAGGGCAAGGCGAAGAGCCTCGCCGTGTTCGGGGCCTGAGCCCTGCCTGAGTGCTGCCCGTGGAGCGGCGGTCACGGGGAACGTGCCCGCCGCTCCATGGTCCCCCCTCGGTTCCCCCACCCAAGGTTGTATCCATCCGCATGCCCTGATTCACCCCATCGGGCAGGCGCTCGGAGTGAACCGCGGGAGCGGAAGGGGGCGCGTTCGCCACGCGATCTGTCCCGCTGATCACCTCGCCCCTACCTTCGGAAGAAGGAGCACGGCGGGGAGGTTCGACCATGGCGGAACGGGGCCCGCGCACCGGGAACCGGTACGCACCGGACGACACCCGGGACACGCGGCACGAGCCCCTGGTACGCATCTGCGACCTGGCGGGACGCCCGCGCGGCACAGGCTTCGCCGTCGACCACCACGGCACGGTTCTCACCAGCCACGAGGCGGTCGACGGACTCGCCCGGCTGGTCCTGCACGCCCCCGGCGACCGCACCTGCGTGGTGAGCGCCGACGCGGTCACCGCACTGCCGGACGGCGACCTCGCACTCGTACGCACCGAAGGTCTCGGCCTCGACCCGCTCCCCGTCACCGTGCGGGACGGGGCCGAGACCGGTGCGTACGTACGGATCGCCGCGGGCGGCTGGCGCGAGGCCCGTGTCCTCGGCACGTCCACCGTGACGTACACGGCGACCGACCGCTTCCATCTCGTGGACCACGCACTGGAGTTGGCGATCGGCACGGCCGGCACCGACGCGCTGCGGCTGGGCGGCGGAGCGGCCGGCGGGCCGGTCCTGGACGCCGCGACCGGGGCGGTCGTCGCCGTCCTCGGCACCGCGCTGCACAACGGCCACCGGGCGGCGGGCTTCGCCGTCCCGCTGCGGGGCGCCGCACTCCGCGAGGTCCTCGACCGCAACGCGGCGACCGTGCCGGCGTACGGAGCCGACCTCAACCTCGCGGGGATCCTGGAACTCACGGCGACGTCCGTGGGCTCGGACGGACCAGGGGCGGCGCCCTCGGGGCTCGTCGAACGAGCCGACACCGTAAGGGAGTTCACCGCCTTCGAGAACGGCCCGGCCGCCGTCCTCGGGCTGGTCGGCCCGCCCGGCAGCGGCCGCACGACGGAACTGGCGGCCCTCGCCGCGCGCCGCACCCGGGGCGCGGCACCGGCGCCGACCCTGTGGTTGCGCGGGGCCGACCTCAGGGACACGGACGCGTCCGTGGCGGACGCGGCGGCAAGGGCGCTGGAGCGGGCGGGGCGGATCGTGGCGGCGTCTGGCGACGGTGCGGGGGCGTCCTCGGGGGTGCTGCCCGTCGGCGGCTACGGCGGCGAACTCGGCGACATCGGGCCCGAACGCCTGGCACGGCTCGCGCGCGACGCGGGCCGTCCGCTGCTGCTCCTCCTCGACAGCCCCGAGGAGATGCCGCCCGCCCTCGCCCACCGGCTGCCCGAGTGGACCCACGGGACGGCCGAGTGGCTGCGGGGGAGCGGGGCACGGCTGGTCGTCGCGTGCCGCGCGGAGTACTGGGAGCAGGCGGGGGCCGGGTTCGCGCGCGAGCTGCTGCACGGGGACGGGGGCGCGGTGCCCTCCCCGGGCGCGAGCGGGTCGTTCCCGCCCTGTGTGTGGCTGGGCGACCTGACCGAGGAGGAGGCGCGGCGGGCGCGCCTCGGGTACGGGATTCCCGAAAGGGCGCTCGCCGAGGCCGACGCCCGGCATCCGCTCACGCTGCGGCTGCTGGCGGAGGTACGGGCCGCGCTGCCGGACGGCCCCGCCGGACGCCCCGGCCGGGACGAGGTCTTCGCCGCCCACCTGGACCTGATGTGCCTGCGCGTCGCGGTACGGCTCGCCGCGACGGGCGGGCTGCGCGGCACGGCCGTACGCCGCCTCGCGGCCCAGGTCGCCGGCCAGGTGCACGAGGCGGCGCGCCGCTCGCTGGGGCCCGGGCAGGGCGAGCTGGACCGCGCCTCCTTCGAGGCCGTCTTCCCGTGGGGGCCGGCGGCCGGACGCCGGTTCGGCGGCACCACCGGCTGGGCCTCCGCCGTGCTCACCGAGGGGCTCCTCGTCCCCGCGGGAAACGGCTACCGCTTCGCCCACGAGGAACTCGCCGACTGGATCCAGGGCACACACCTGGACCTGGACGCGGCCCTGCACTCCCTCGTCCACCGGGGCCGGGGTGCGGCGACGCGGGGAGTGGGCGCCGGGCCGTCGACTGCGAGCGCCGCCTCACGCCGCCGCCGCGCCCGGGCCTCCCGGCTCGCGTCCGGGGCGTACGCGTCCCGGGCCGTCCCCGTCCCGCGGCACCGCATCGGCCCCGTCGTGCAGGCCCTGCTCCTCCTGGGCCGGGAGCAGGGTGCCGCGGCGCTGGCCTGCCGTCTGGAGGACCTCGTCCACGCCCTGGACGCCCTGCGGCCCGCCGTACCCGCCCCGCCCGAGGACTCCGCCTGGTGGGCCGGCCACCTGGTCGGCGACGTCCTGCTGCGGGTGCCCGACGCGACGGCGTACATCGGCCTCCTACGGCTGCTCGCCGAGCGGATCGTGACATGGCGGGAGGAGGGCCGGGGCGTACCGGAGGAGTTCGGACCACCGTTCTGGGAGGCGCTCCCGCTGCCGCAGGCGGAACGCGTCGACCTGCTGCGGCGGCTAGTGGTGGCCGACCAGGCACCCCGCACAACGACCACACCGACAAACTCCCCCTCGGCCGCCGACTTTGCCCGGCATGCTGCGGATGCCGGCCGCGCCATGGCAGGCCCCGGCCGCCCCGTCCCTCATGAGGCCGATCCCTGGTCGACGGCCGATCCCTCTTGGCACACCGCGGACGGTGCACGCGCCATGGCCGACCCGGCTCGGCACGCGGCGAACGCCGACCGTGCTACCGCCGAACCCGACTGCCCCGCCCCTTCGGCTCCCCAGCACGCCGAAGCTCCTGCCGGCCCCACGGTCTGGCATGCTCCCGCCGCTCGTCCCTCCGCCGACCCCGCCCGTTTCCTCGACGCCGTCGCCCGGCTTCTCGCCTCGGCCCCCGCTGTCGTACAGCCGTATCTCACCCGCTGGTTCGACGACGAGCGGCCGCTTCCCGCCACGCCCGACGCGACCGTGGCGACGGCGGCGCAGGCGCTGTTGTACGCGCATCGGCGGCGGGCGCTGGACGATCTCACGGAGGCGCTGGTGGGGAGTGCGCACCGGCGCGGGGACGAGTTGCTGGCCGTGCTCGCGGAGGAGGAACCCTCGGCGCTGTGCCGGGCGGTGGACCGGTGGGCACACGACGAGCGTCCGGCACGGCACGTGGCGGCGGTGGCGTACGGGCTGCGGGCCGCGCCCCACGTACGCACGGAGGCCGACCGCGAACTGCTGCGCTACGCGGCGCTCGCCCTGCTGTCCAGCCCCGCCGACTGCACGCTGCACGGCGGCGCGCTCGGCCTCCTCGCACGCGATCCGATCACCCGCGCCCGCTATCTCCCACCGGCCCTGCAACGGTTCGCGGCCGGTGACCCGCAGGTGCCCGCGAGCCCGCTGGTCGCCGCCCTCGCCACCCACTGCGACGCGGTCCTCGCCGCCTTCCGGGCCCGGCTGCTGCGCAGGCCGGGACCGGACACGGACGAGGCCCTGCGCGCCCTCGCCGACGTCACCACGCCCGCGCTCGCCCGCCGGGTCGCGGGCCTTGTACGGGAAGTCGTGGAGCTGTGCCCGGAAGCCGCCACGCCGGTGGCCGCATATGTCGACCGGGTGCTGGAGGAGCACGGGCCCGCCGCGCGCGCCGTGCTGCACCCGCTGGTCAGCGGGCTGCTGGCGGGGCGTCCTCCGCAGGTACGGGCGGCGCTCGCGGCCGTCCTCGCCGCACCGGGCAGCCGCCTCTCGCGGCCCCTGCGGCGGGAGCTGCTGGAACTGCTGCTGGCGCAGGAGCGCGACCCGCTGGTCCTCGACGCCCTGCTGCGGGCGGCCGCGGACGGCGCGGCGCGCGGCGACGACGCCGAGCGCACCCGGGAGTTGGTGCACCGCGCGGGACTGCTCCTGGTCCGCACCCCGGCAGGGGCCACCGGCTTCGACCGCGGCCTGGTCGACCTGGCCCGGCAGGTCCCCGGCTTCGCCGGTCTCGTGGCCCACTGGCTGACCGGCGCGCCCGAGGAGTGGGCCGCGGTGGTCGGCCCGAGCACCCGCCGCATGATCGAGAACCTGGCCGGGGTCCGGGTCCCCGCCTGATCCCGCTCCGCCGGGCTCGCCGTGCTCCTCGTCACAGCGTGATGCCGATGCAAGCCGAGCGCACCCGGCATGGCACCCTTAGAGCTGCGTAAGAGGCAAACACGGACACGGGTTCGGGTTCGAGTTCGACAAGGAGCGGTCACAGTGCAGCGCTGGCGTGGCTTGGAGGACATCCCCGAGGACTGGGGGCGCAGCGTCGTCACCATCGGTTCCTACGACGGGGTGCACCGCGGACACCAGCTGATCATCCGGCACGCCGTGGAACGCGCCCGTGAGCTGGGCGTCCCCTCCGTCGTGGTCACCTTCGACCCGCACCCCAGCGAGGTCGTGCGCCCCGGCAGCCACCCGCCGCTGCTCGCGCCGCACCACCGCCGCGCGGAGCTGATGGCCGAGCTGGGCGTGGACGCGCTGCTCATCCTCCCCTTCACCACCGAGTTCTCGAAGCTGTCGCCGGCCGACTTCGTCGTGAAGGTCCTGGTCGACAAGCTGCACGCCAGGGCCGTCGTCGAGGGCCCCAACTTCCGCTTCGGCCACAAGGCCGCCGGGAACGTCGACTTCCTTGCCGAGCAGGGCCGGACGTACGACTTCGAGGTCGAGATCGTGGACCTGTACGTGACCGGTGAGGCGGGCGGCGGCGAGCCCTTCTCCTCGACGATGACCCGGCGGCTGGTCGCCGAGGGCGACGTCGAGGGAGCCCGCGAGATCCTCGGACGCCCGCACCGCGTCGAGGGCATCGTCGTGCGCGGCGCCCAGCGCGGCCGCGAACTCGGCTTCCCGACCGCCAACGTCGAGACCCTCCCGCACACCGCGATCCCGGCCGACGGCGTGTACGCCGGCTGGCTGCACGTCGAGGGCGAGGCCATGCCGGCCGCGATCTCCGTCGGCACGAACCCGCAGTTCGACGGCACCGAGCGCACCGTCGAGGCGTACGCCATCGACCGCGTCGGCCTCGACCTGTACGGCCTGCACGTCGCGGTCGACTTCCTCGCCTACGTCCGCGGCATGGCCAAGTTCGAATCCATCGACGCGCTCCTCGAAGCCATCGCCGACGACGTGAAGCGCTCGCGCGAGCTGATCGAGGCGTATGACGGGGAGTAACTCCCGTCTGCGGTAGGGGAGTCGGTAGTACGCGAAGGGGGCGGCGGGTGCTTTCGCGAGCACCGGCCGCCCCCTTTTTTTCACGTTGCCGGCATCACGTACTGACGCGTGCCCGCGCCCAGTGGCACGCCACCTGCGCCTCACCGCCGCCGCTCAGCACCTCCAGGTCCTGGCCCCGGCAGGCGTCCGCGACCCCGGCCCGCTCGGCCTCGCCGCTCGCCAGGATCTGGCACCGCGCGTGGAAACGGCAGCCCGCGGGGATGCGGGACGGATCCGGGGGCTCGCCCGTCAGCACCACCGGGTCGCCCGGCGCCTCAGGCAGGACCGACAACAGGGCCTGGGTATACGGGTGCTGAGGTGCAGTCAGAACCTGTTCGACCTCGCCGGTCTCCACGATCCGGCCCAGGTACATCACCGCGACCCGGTCGGCGATGTTCCACGCCAGGCCCAGGTCGTGGGTCACCACCAGGGCGGACAGGCCGAGTTCGGTCCTCAGACGCAGGAGCAGGGCGAGGATCTCGCCGCGTACGGAGGCGTCCAGAGAGGCCACCGGCTCGTCGGCGACGATGAGTTCGGGTTCCAGGACGAGCGCGCCCGCGATCACGACACGCTGGCGCTGGCCGCCGGACAGCTCGTGCGGGTAGCGCAGGAAGAACCGCTCGGGCGGCCTGAGCCCGGCCCGGGAGAGGGCCTCGGCGACCGCCGCCCGCTCGTCGCCGCCGTACCGGTGGATGCGCAGGCCCTCGGCCACCGCGTCGTAGACCGTGTGCCGGGGGTTGAGTGAGCCGCTCGGGTCCTGCAGCACCAGTTGGACGCGTTTGCGGTAGGCCTTCAGGGCGCGTGAGGAGTAGTCGAGCGGCTTGCCGTCGAAGGTCACGCGGCCGCCCGTCGGCGGGACGAGGCCGAGGAGCGAGCGGGCCAGCGTCGTCTTGCCGCAGCCCGACTCGCCGACCAGCGCCACGATCTCGCCGGGCCGGATGTCGAGGTCGACGCCGTCGACGGCCCGGGCCCGGTCGGCGCCGTGCCGGCCCGGGAAGCTCACGTGCAGGCCCTCGGCGGTGAGGAGAGGCGAGGCCGATGTCGTCATGCGGTGCTCCTCGCGTCGTCCGCCTCGGGTTCCGGCGCGGATTCCTGAGCCGTGGTGCCCACGTGCACGCAGGCGGCCCACCGGCCACCGCCCGCCGCGCGCAGCACCTGGTCCTGCGTGCCGCACGAGTCGAGCGCCACCGCGCAGCGCGGGTGGAACGTGCAGCCGGACGGCAGCGCCGCCGGGTCGGGCGGGTCGCCCGGAAGGCCGCGCGGCGCGAACCGCGACGCCGCGTCACCGATGCGCGGAAACGCCGCCGACAGGGCTTTGCTGTACGGGTGTTGGGCGTTCTCGTACACCTGCCGCGCCGGCCCCTCCTCGACGACGCGGCCCGCGTACATCACCGCGAGCCGGTCGCAGGTGTCGGCCAGCACCGCCAGGTCGTGGCTGATCATGATCAGACCCACGTCCTGCTCCGCGACGAGCTGTTCGATCAGGCGCAGGATCTGTGCCTGGATCATCACGTCGAGGGCGGTGGTCGGTTCGTCGGCGATGACGAGCTGCGGGTCGCAGGCGAGCGCCATGGCGATCATGACGCGTTGGCGCTGGCCGCCCGAGAGCTCGTGCGGGTAGGCGTCCGCGCGGGCGGCGGGCAGGCCGACGTGTTCGAGGAGTTCACCGGTCCTGCTCCTCGCGCCCGCCGGGGTCGCCTTCCTGTGCAGCAGGATCGGCTCGGCGATCTGGTCGCCGATGCGGTGCACGGCGTTGAGCGAGTGCATCGCGCCCTGGAAGACGATCGACGCCCCGGCCCAGCGCACCGCGCGCACCCGGCCCCACTTCATCGTCAGCACGTCCTCGCCGTCGAGGAGGATCTCACCGCTCGTGCGTGCCCCCGCGGGCAGCAGCCGCAGCAGCGCCAGCGCCAGCGTGGACTTGCCGCAGCCGGACTCGCCCGCGATCCCGAGCTTCTGCCCCGCCTCCACCGCGAGGTCCACTCCGCGCACGGCGGCGGCTCCGCCCGCGTACGTCACTTCGAGGTTCCTGACCTCCAGGAGCGTCAACGCGCCACCCCCAGCTTGGGGTTGAGAACCGACTCGACCGCACGGCCGCACAGCGTGAACGCCAGCGCGACGGTGGCGATCGCGATGCCCGGCGGCACCAGATACCACCACTTGCCCGAACTCACCGCACCCGCCTCCCGCGCGTCCTGGAGCAGCCCGCCCCAGGACACGACCGTCGGATCGCCGAGGCCGAGGAAGGCGAGCGTCGCCTCGGCGAGGATCGCCGAGGAGATGATCAGGGTCGTCTGGGCCAGCACCAGCGGCATCACGTTCGGCAGGACGTGCCGGGACATGATGTGCCAGTGGCCGCCGCCGAGCGCCTTGGCGCGCTCGATGTAAGGCCGCGACTCCACGGCGAGGGTCTGCGCGCGCACCAGCCGGGCCGTCGTCGGCCAGGTCGTGACACCGATCGCCAGGATGATCGTGCCGAGCGAGCGGGACATCACGGTCGCGAGGGCGATCGCGAGCACCAGGGTCGGCATGACCAGGAACCAGTCCGTGATCCGCATCAGTACGGTCGCGTACCAGCCCTTGAAGTGCCCGGCGGTGATGCCGATGAACGCGCCGATCGCCACCGACAGCACGGCCGCGAGCAGCCCCACGAGCAGCGAGACCCGCGCGCCCCACACCACGAGGCCGAGCAGACTGCGCCCGAACTGGTCGGTGCCCAACGGGAATTCGGTGCTCGGGCTCTCCATCGCATCGCCGGGCGCGTCGGTCACGCTCTGCACGTCGGAGCCGACGGTCAACGGCGCGGTCAGTGCGATCAGCGCGAAGAGCGCGAGCGCGGCCAGGCCGAACACGCCGGCGTGATGGGTGCGGTACTGCTTCCAGAAGCGGGCGGCGGAGTGCCGCCTGCGCTGCCAGGCCAGGGCCCGGGGGCTCCGCGCCGCCGTCGGAGCGGGGGCCTTGTCCACGCCTGTGGGTTCAGTGGCGGTTGATTCGGTCGTCATCGGCCCACCCGGGGGTCGAGCAGCGGATAGATCAGATCGGCCAGCGTGTTCATCACGACCACAGCTGCCGCGAAAACGAAGAACAGCCCCTGGACCAGAGGCAGATCGGGCACGCTCAACGCCTGGTAGAAGAGCCCGCCGAGGCCCGGCCAGGAGAAGACGGTCTCGACGAGGATCACTCCCGCCACGGTCCGCCCGAGGTTGATGAAGATCAGCGTCACGGTCGGCAGCAGTGCGTTGGGAACGGCATGCCGACGCCGTACGAGATCGTCCCGAAGTCCCTTGGCCCGCGCGGTCGTCAGATAGTCGCTGCCCATCTCGTCCAGCAGCGCCGAGCGCGTGACGAGCAGCGTCTGTCCGTACTCGACCGCGACCAGTGTGAGCACCGGCAGGACGAGATGGTGGGCGACATCGAGGACGTAGGCGAAGCCCTCCTCGCCGCCCGATTCCATGCCGCCGGTCGGGAAGAGCCCGGGGATCGGGCCGATGCCCACCGAGAAGACGATGATGAGCAGCAGTCCGAGCCAGAACGACGGGATCGAGTAAAGGGTCAGCGCCAGACCGGTGTTGAGCCGGTCACCGAGCCCGCCGTTGCGCCAGGCCGCGCGTGTGCCGAGGAAGATACCGAGCGCCGTGTAGAGGACGAACGCCGTGCCGGTGAGCAGCAGGGTGTTCGGCAGCGCCTCGGTGATCTTGTCGATGACCGGCGCCCGGAACTGGTAGGAGGTGCCGAGGTCGCCGGTGAGCGCCTTGCCGCAGTAGTCCGTGAACTGCTCCCACACCGGCAGGTCGAGACCGAACTCCCTGCGGTACGCCGCGAGTTGTTCGGCCGAGACCTGACGGCCGCCCGTCATGTACTTGACCGGGTCGCCGGGGATCAGTCGGAAGAGGAAGAAACTGGTGACGAGGACGGCGAGCAGCGAGACGGCCGCGCCGCCCAGCTTGCCCGCCACATAGCGCAGATACGCGGTCCTGGTGCGCGCCCTTGGTCCGCGGACCGACGGCCCGGCCTGAGCCGGGCCGCCGATCGTCTCGACCAGCGCGGGTGTTGCGTCAGCGGTCATGAACTACTCATTCGCTCGTACGCCCATCGAGGTGCCGGTGATGCGTGCTGCCTACTCGCGGTCCCCGGCGGTGGACCGGCGGCGCATCGCGAGGAACACTCCGGCGCCCGCGAGGACGACGACGCCCGCGACGATGCCGATGATGACGCCCGTCGAGCTCGAACCGTCGGAGGACTCACCGGAGGACCCGGCCGGAACCGCCGACCACCAGCTCCAGTAGCCGTCCTGGCCGTAGATGTTGCCCGCGGCCTCGGGCATGGTGGTGATCGACTTGATCTGGTCGGTGCGGTAGGCCTCGACCGCGTTCGGATACGCCATGACGTTCATGTACCCGGTGTCGTACAGCCGTGACTCCGCCTGCTTGACGAGTTCGGCCCGCTTGGTGGCGTCGTACTCGGCGAGCTGCTGGTGGTAGAGGTCGTCGAACTTCTTGTCGCAGATGAAGTTGTCCGTCGCCCCGGTGTCCTTGGGGGTCGCCGGGAGCGCGTCGCAGGTCTGGATCGACAGCAGGAAGTCGGGGTCGGGGTTGGCGGACCAGCCGTCGAAGGCCAGGTCGTACTTGCCCGCGAGCCATGGGTCGGTCACGTTGTCCAGGCAGTTGAGCGTGACCCCGATGCCGAGCTTGCCCCACCACTCCTTGAGGTACTGGCCGACCGCCTTGTCGTTCGGGTCGGTGGCGTGGCACAGGATGCGGTAGTTGATCGGCTTGCCGTTCTTGCCGACGCGCTTGCCGTCACCGTTCTTCTTGTAGCCCGCCTGGTCGAGGAGCTGGGCCGCCTTCGCCGGGTCGTAGGCCAGTTCCTGGCTCGTCGACGGTTTCCAGAAGTACGACGAGAAGCGGGGCGGGATGTAGCCGGCGCCCTCGACCGCGTGGCCCTGGAAGACCCTGTCGACGATCGTCTTGCGGTCGACCGCCATGAACAGGGCGTGCCGCACGTTCTCGTTCCGCAGCGACTCGTGTCCGTCGCCGAACTTCTTGCCGTCCTTGGCCTGCGCGCCCGGGTTGGTGGCGATCGCGTAGAAACGGCGGCCCGGCGCGTCGTTCACCTTGATGTCCTGCTGGCTCTTGAGCGCGGTGGCCTGAGCCGGCGTCAGGGGCCCGGAGACGAACGACACTTCACCCTTCTGAAGGGCGGCGACGGCCGCATCGCCGTCCTTGTAGTACTTGAAGACCAGCTCGTCGAACTTCGGGGTGCCGCGCCAGAAGGTCTTGTTGGGCTTCAGCCGTACGTAGCTGTCGGCCTTGTAGTCGGTCAGGACGAACGGCCCGTTGCCGACGATCGGGAACGACTTGTCGTTGTTGAACTTCGAGAAGTCCTTGACCTTCTCCCAGACGTGCTTGGGCACGATCGGCACGTCGAGCGCCGTCATCGTGGCCTGCGGCTTCTTCAGCTCGATCACCAGTTGGGTGGCGCTGGGAGCCGTGACCTTCTTGAAGTTCCCGACGAAGCTGCCGTTGGCCGTGGCCGCGCCCTCGTCGGTCATCATCTTGTTGAACGTCCACGCCGCGTCCTCGGCGGTGGCCTTCTGGCCGTCCGACCACTTGGAGTTGGAGCGGATCGTGTAGGTCCAGGTGAGCTTGTCGGCCGACGGCTCCCACTTGGTGGCGAAGCCCGGGACGACGTGGTTGTCCTTGGGGTCGTAGTTGGTCAGGTACTCGTACATGAGCCGGTGAATGCTCGTACTGATCAGACGACTTGCCAGGAACGGACTGAGCGAGTCGACGCTCTGCGCGACCGCGACGGTCAGGACCTTCTTGCTCTCCTTGGCCTGGGCCTGCTGCGGCGCGGGGTTGAGCGGGGTCGCGAGACCGGCGGTGAGGGTGAGCGCCGCGGCGCCCGCGGCGGCGATGAGCCGAAGCCCACTGCTGTGTTTCTCGAATCTGTTCATCAGTCGGTGACCTCGCGTCATCGCTCGCACAGGGATGGCTTGTCGCAGTACTGGAGCAGGAGATTGATCAGGTGACGCCGGCGGGGTTGATGTGTGTGTCTATCAGCGGCGCTCCACGCACGTCAACGGCAGTTGGACCCCATGTGGCCTGCGGAAATAACGAGTTGGCTCGAATCTGACGCCCATTGGTTCAGACCGGTGACGCCCTCCTGGCCAGGGAGTGGCGCCCCTTTTCGCCCCTGGACACACGCAGGGCCCGCACCGTGGGTGAACGGTGCGGGCCCTGGCCCGAAATGACACCCCGAAAGGGGCCGTCCGGGTGACTTCGCGCTACTGCTGAGGGGGCGCCGGAGGGGGCGGGGTCTGCCCCTGTTCCGGCTGGTTCAACTGGTACGGCTGCCCCGGCGCGGGGGAGTTGGGCTGGAACGGCTGCCCCGGCTGGTACGGCTGGCCGGGCTGAGGCGCGGGCAGGGGCGCGGGCTGTGGCGCCTGCGGGGGCACTGCGGCCTGGCCTGGCTGGGGGTGCGGTGCCTGGCCGGGCTGGGGGTAGGCGGGGTACGGCTGGTGCGGCTGGGGGGAGGGCTGATGGCCGGGCTGTTGCTGCTGTTGCGGTTGGTGCGGCTGCGGCTGCGGCTGCGGCTGGGCGTAGGGCTGGCCCTGCTGCGGGTATGCCTGACCGGGTTGCGGGTACGGCTGACCGGGTTGCGGGTACGGCTGACCGGGTTGCGGGTACGGCTGACCGGGCTGGGGCGGCTGCGGGACCTGGCCCTGGCCGGGCTGGCCCGGAACCGGCTGGCCCGGTGTGGGCTGGCCCGGATATCCCTGGCCGGGCATCGGCGGGGCGGCGACCGGCGGCGGGTTGCCGTCGTTCGTCCACAGCCCGTGCGACTGCTGGTGCCGCACGATGTCCTCGGCGACCATCGCGGAGAGGTTGAAGTACGCCTCCCGCACCTTCGGCCGCATCATGTCGAGGTCGACCTCGGCGCCCGCGGCGAGGTGCTCGTCGAAGGGCACGACCACGACTCCGCGGCAGCGCGTCTCGAAGTGGCCGACGATGTCGTCCACCTTGATCATCTTGCCGGTCTCGCGTACCCCGGAGATGACGGTGATGGACCGCGAGACGAGATCCGCGTACCCGTGCGCCGACAGCCAGTCCAGCGTCGTACTGGCGCTGCTCGCACCGTCGACGGACGGCGTCGAGATGATGATGAGCTGGTCGGCGAGGTCGAGCACCCCGCGCATGGCGCTGTACAGCAGGCCCGTGCCCGAGTCGGTGAGGATGATCGGGTACTGCCTGCCCAGCACGTCGATCGCGCGCCGGTAGTCCTCGTCGTTGAAGGTCGTGGACACGGCCGGGTCGACGTCGTTGGCGATGATCTCCAGCCCCGACGAGGCCTGGGAGGTGAACCGCCGGATGTCCATGTACGAGTTGAGGTACGGGATCGCCTGGACGAGGTCTCGGATGGTGGCCCCGGTCTCGCGACGCACCCGGCGGCCGAGCGTACCGGCGTCCGGGTTGGCGTCGATCGCGAGGATCTTGTCCTGCCGCTCGGTGGCGAGCGTGGAACCGAGCGCGGTGGTCGTGGTCGTCTTGCCGACGCCGCCCTTGAGGCTGATGACGGCGATCCGGTAGCAGGACAGCACCGGCGTACGGATCAGGTCGAGCTTCCGCTGCCGCTCGGCCTCCTCCTTCTTGCCGCCGATCTTGAACCGCGACGAGGCGGCGGGCCGCCCGCTCTTGGCCTTCTGCTTCTTGTTGTTCAGCAGCCGGTCGGAGGACAGCTCCACGGCCGCCGTGTAACCGAGCGGCGCGGCACCGGGGTTGGTCGGCTGCCGCTGGTCGTGCTGCACGGGCTGCGGCCAGGCGGCACCGGCACGGGGGTCGACGGGCTGCTGCGGGGCGTGCGCCTGTGGGGCGGGGGCTTGGGGCGCGGGTGCCTGGGGTGCTGGGGCGGGTTGCGCCGGCTGCGGTTGTGGCTGCGGCGGCTGGGGCGATTGCTGTTGCTGCGGGAAGCCGTAACCACCCTGCGGGGAAGGTGAGTTGGGCGCCGGGGGCTGCGGGAAGCCGTAGCCCGGCTGGGGGGTGGGGAGTTGCGGGGCGGCGGACTGCGGTGCCGGGGGCTGCGGGGCAGCGGGCGCAGCCGGCGGCGGGAAGCCGTAACCGGGGCCCTGGGGCGCCGGGTTGGGAGCCGGGTGGGGCGCGGGCGCGGCGGCCGCGGGCTGCGGGAAACCGTAACTGCCCTGCGGAGTCGGAGGAGAAGGGGGAGTGCTGGCCTGCGGGAAGCCGTAACTCCCGGGCTGCGCCTGGGCCGGCACCGGGTTCGGCAGGGGCGGCACGGGCGGCTGCGGAGCAGGTGCACCCGCGCTGGGGGAGGACGGCCACGCCGGGGGAGCGGGCTGCGGCGCCTGCGGGTGGAACGGCTGCGCCGGAGGCTGTCCCTGCGGCTGCGGCGCAGCCGGACCGGCGTCAGCGACCGCGGGCTCGGTGGACGCGGGCCACTGGGCGGCGGGAGCGGGCGCGGCAGGCTGGTACGTGGGCGGCAACGGCGGCAGCCCACCCTGAGGCGCGGGCGGCGGAGCCCACGCAGGCGGGGCGTCCTGTACGGGCACGGCCGCGGGCACCGCGTCCTGAGGCTCGGCACCCTGAGGGACGGCGTCATTGATGTCGTCCTGCGGCACGTCGTCGACGACCTCGGCATCGACTGCTTCGGCGTCGACGACCTCGACGTCAGCGGCCTCGGGGGCCTCCGGCACTTCAGGCACCTCAGGCGCCTCGGCGAGGGCCGCGTCCTGGACCTCGTTCTCGTCCTCATCCTCGGAGGAGGCCGATGCCACGTCACCGGCGTCAGCGGTTTCCTCCACCACATCTACGGCGTCCACGCCATCGGCGTCGTCACCCTCAGTGCCTACCGGCTCCTGCTCCGGCTCCTGCTCCGGAGCGGGCTCGGCGGGACGGCGGAGCGACAACTCCACGACGTCGGCCTCGGCGCCGGCGTCAGCACCGTCGTCCTCGGTGACCTCGGGCTCGGCCTCCGCCTCGACTTCGGCGTCGGGCTCGACTTCGACCTCAGGCTCGGCATCGGGCCCCGCGGCCCGCTCGGCTTCGGCGTCAACAGGCTCTCGCTCCGCGATCTCCCGCTTCAGAGCGACAGCGGAGATCCGCATGGTGGCGCCACTCTCAAGATCCCCGTTTCCGGACTCCGCCTCCTCGGAAGGGGCCGGAGCAACAGGGGCGGGCGGCGCGGTGGGCGCGACCGGTGCGGGCGGAGCCCACTGCCCCGGAGCACCGCCCGCGGGGAAGCCGAGGAGATTCGGCAGAGCCGCCGGACTTCCTGCATCCGCGGCTGGAGCCGGATCCGCCGCAGCGGCAGCGACAGGCTCGGGTTCGGCCGTCTCCGGCCGGAACCCACTCCCCACGGGCAACTTCGGCACGGCAAGGGGACCGCCGACGGGCAGTACCGGCGGAACGGGCGGCGCCGGCGGAACAGGCAAGGAGGGAGCGGCCGGAGCCGAGGGCGCAGCCGCCGAAGCAGCCGAAGCCTCCGGGGTCTCGGACGTTTCCGAAGCCTTCGGATCCGACGCCTCGTCGCCCGACCCCTCCGACGCGTTCTGCGTGTACCAGGCAGGCGGCGCGTAGTCGATGGTGAACTCGCCCGTCGTCTCGACGGCGGACTCCGCGTCGGACTGGTCATCGCCGGGTGTGGCCCAGCCCCCGCGGATCCCGTCCCGATCGCTGTTCACAATTCCTCCTGGTGTGGTCGAGCACCCTCGTGCGGTGCCGGGACGGTCATTGCTCGTTCCGTCCGCGGTCGTCCGTGGTCGCTCGTAGTCGTCCGAAGTCGTTCGAGGTCGTCCGATTCCACGCGGCTCTCCCCCTGGGGCGCGGGCAAGCCGGTCACGGGTTCTGGCGTCGCGCCCGGTCCCAGCCTAATCACCATGACTGTCAATAGGGCAGGCCTGTCCACCCCACCGCGACTGCCCGCTACGTCACACCCTGCCCAGAAGTCGCCTGCGCACGCTCACGATTGACCCTCAAAACGGACAAACACAGCCATCATTACGGGCGTTATCGCCCACTTCCCCGTGGAAAGGACCTGTTCGCCCGAGCCTCGACTCACGCCCCCTGCGCCCGGGCGGTCGGCTCTTCTTGCGCGGCAACGACGACGAGCACCTCGACGACGAGCACTTCAGGGACGGCAAGACCGCTCAGGGCCCGGCAGTCGGGCGACGGGCGGCAGACGACGGGCAAGCTGCTCGCAGTCGTCGCCAGGGCCGACAGATTGAACAGCGGCGCGGCGTCGCTCTGCCCGTCCCCGCTTGTAAGGCCTCTGCCGCTTTCTACTGCGCTGCCGTCCCACCGTTGTGCGGCGTCGGCTCCAGATCGAACTCCCCGTCCCGAGCCCCGAGCACGAAGGCACGCCACTCCGCCTCGGTGTACCGCAGGACCGTCTCCGGGTCGAGGGACGAACGCATGGCCACCGCGCCCCCGGGCAGGTAGGCGATCTCCACCCGCTCCTCGTGCTCCTCCGTGCCCGGCGCGCTCTGCCATTCGACACCCGAGATGTCGAGGGCGTAGAGCTCGTCCTTCTCCCGCTCCTTGCGTGCCCTGACGTCCTGGTCCTCTGCCTCGGCCATGGTCGAGCGGCCCCTTCCCCACGTACGTGCGAACTGTGCGGTCACCCTATGCGCTCACTCCTGGCATGCACCGGGAAACGAGCTGGTAGTCACCGGTACGGGACATCCCGCCCCGCCGTGGCGCTGACGCGGGTACCCTCCGCGCCACAGACGTGTCACGCCTCCGTGACGACGTGACCATGTCAGGGAAACGCTGACTAGAGTCCGCCGCATGAATCTCCACGACGCACACCTGCTCGCCATCGGCGGACGACGCGGCGGCTACCGTCACACTTATGGGGGCGGCCACCACTACGGAAGCGGTGGAGGCGGCTCCTCCTTGATGTGGATCATCCCTGTCGTGATCCTGATCGTGGTCCTGTGCGTCTGGGCGGCCAAACGCCAGGCGGACTGACACTCGCCGCCAGGCGAACTGACACCCGCCGACGGGCGGACTGACGCCGGGCACGAAGGCGGATTGACGCCGGGCACGAGGTCGTCGTATGCCCTGGTACCCTGTGTAGCGGCCGTTTGTGTACGCACCCTCGGACCCCGATGAAGGCACTCCGCAAGGAACTGCCCAGGGATCTGAAGGCCGCGCCCAGCGGATCCCCGCCTCCCGAGTAACGGAAGCTCCCCTGAGATGTGGACCAGGGGCACTCGGTGGCAATCACAGGACTACGAGGAGTACGAGTGTCGCTCGACGCCGCTACGAAGAAGCAGATCATCACCGAGTTCGGCCAGAAGGAGGGCGACACCGGCTCCCCCGAGGTCCAGGTCGCCATGCTCTCGCGCCGGATCTCGGACCTGACCGAGCACCTCAAGACCCACAAGCACGACCACCACTCCCGCCGTGGTCTGCTGATCCTGGTCGGTCAGCGTCGCCGCCTGCTGCAGTACCTGGCCAAGAAGGACATCCAGCGCTTCCGTGCGCTGGTCGACCGCCTGGGCATCCGCCGCGGTGCGGCCGGCGCCAAGTAAGACGCCGTGAAGGGAGCGGTTCCCACTGAAGAAGGGGGCCGCTCCCTTTTGCTGTACGTGCAGATTTGCTGTACGTGCGGAAACATGCGGAGTGTCACTGCCGCTTTGTAGTGTGGTGGCACAACGCAATACGTACGACACAGAGTGATACCGCCCACCCCACCGGGTAGGGCGTCATCACCCACACCGAACGAGGAGAAGCGCACCTCGCCGCCGCCGGTCCTCGGTAGTGGCCCCCGGGCGAAAGAGACCCCCGGGTGCTTCGATCGAAGACCGGCCCGCAAGACGGAGCGCTTCTCCGCCACCGTCCCCCTGCCACACGGGCAGGACCGGGACGAAGACGAGGAGAAAACGCTAGTGGAGAACGAGACCCACTACGCCGAGGCCGTTATCGACAACGGTTCCTTCGGCACCCGCACCATCCGCTTCGAGACGGGCCGCCTGGCCAAGCAGGCCGCCGGCTCCGCCGTCGCGTACCTGGACGACGACACCATGGTGCTGTCGGCCACCAGCGCTTCCAAGAAGCCCAAGGACAATCTCGACTTCTTCCCCCTCACGGTGGACGTCGAGGAGCGGATGTACGCCGCCGGCAAGATCCCCGGCAGCTTCTTTCGACGTGAGGGCCGTCCCTCCGAGGACGCCGTCCTCACCTGTCGCCTGATCGACCGCCCGCTGCGCCCGTCCTTCAAGAAGGGCCTGCGCAACGAGATCCAGGTCGTCGCGACGATCATGGCCCTCAACCCCGACCACCTGTACGACGTCGTGGCGATCAACGCCGCGTCCGCGTCCACGCAGCTGGCCGGTCTGCCCTTCTCCGGCCCGGTCGGCGGCGTCCGCGTCGCGCTGATCAACGGCCAGTGGGTCGCGTTCCCGACGCACACCGAGCTCGAGGACGCCGTCTTCGACATGGTCGTCGCCGGTCGCACCCTCGAGGACGGCGACGTCGCGATCATGATGGTCGAGGCCGAGGCCACCGAGAAGACCATCCAGCTGGTCAAGGGTGGCGCCGAGGCGCCGACCGAGGAGGTCGTGGCCGCCGGTCTCGACGCCGCGAAGCCCTTCATCAAGGTCCTGTGCAAGGCGCAGTCGGACCTCGCCGCGAAGGCCGCCAAGCCGACCGCCGAGTTCCCGATCTTCCTCGACTACCAGGACGACGTCCTGGAGGCCCTCACCGCCGCGGTCAAGAGCGAGCTCGCGCAGGCGCTCACCATCGCCGGCAAGCAGGACCGCGAGGCCGAGCTGGACCGCGTCAAGGACATCGCCGCCGAGAAGCTCCTCCCGCAGTTCGAGGGCCGCGAGAAGGAGATCTCCGCCGCGTACCGCTCGCTGACCAAGTCCCTGGTGCGCGAGCGCGTCATCAAGGACAAGGTCCGCATCGACGGCCGAGGCGTCACGGACATCCGTACGCTCGCCGCCGAGGTCGAGGCCATCCCGCGCGTGCACGGCTCGGCGCTGTTCGAGCGTGGCGAGACCCAGATCCTGGGCGTCACCACCCTCAACATGCTCCGCATGGAGCAGCAGCTGGACACCCTCTCCCCGGTGACCCGCAAGCGCTACATGCACAACTACAACTTCCCGCCGTACTCCGTCGGTGAGACCGGCCGCGTCGGCTCCCCGAAGCGCCGCGAGATCGGCCACGGCGCCCTCGCCGAGCGCGCCCTCGTGCCGGTGCTGCCGACGCGCGAGGAGTTCCCCTACGCGATCCGTCAGGTGTCCGAGGCCCTCGGCTCCAACGGTTCGACGTCCATGGGTTCCGTGTGCGCCAGCACCATGTCGCTCCTGAACGCCGGTGTGCCCCTCAAGGCCCCCGTCGCCGGTATCGCCATGGGTCTGATCTCCCAGGAGATCAACGGCGAGACGCACTACGTCGCCCTCACCGACATCCTCGGTGCGGAGGACGCCTTCGGCGACATGGACTTCAAGGTCGCCGGCACCAAGGAGTTCGTCACCGCCCTCCAGCTCGACACCAAGCTGGACGGCATCCCGGCCTCCGTCCTGGCCGCGGCCCTCAAGCAGGCCCGCGACGCCCGCCTCCACATCCTCGACGTGATGATGGAAGCGATCGACACGCCGGACGAGATGTCCCCCAACGCCCCGCGGATCATCACCGTCAAGATCCCCGTGGACAAGATCGGTGAGGTCATCGGCCCCAAGGGCAAGATGATCAACCAGATCCAGGAGGACACCGGCGCCGACATCACGATCGAGGACGACGGCACCATCTACATCGGTGCGGTCGACGGCCCGTCCGCCGAGGCGGCCCGCGCCACGATCAACTCGATCGCCAACCCGACCATGCCGGAGGTCGGCGAGCGCTACCTGGGCACCGTCGTGAAGACGACGACCTTCGGTGCGTTCGTGTCGCTGCTCCCGGGCAAGGACGGTCTGCTGCACATCTCGCAGATCCGTAAGCTCGCCGGTGGCAAGCGCGTGGAGAACGTCGAGGACGTGCTCGGCGTGGGCTCCAAGGTCCAGGTCGAGATCGCCGAGATCGACTCCCGCGGCAAGCTCTCCCTGATCCCGGTCATCGAGGGTGAAGGCGACGACGACAAGAAGGACGACACCGACAAGTGACGTCGAGTAGCTCCACGACGACGGCCCGCACCTCTTCGGAGGCGCGGGCCGTCGCCCGTACCCAAACCCTCATCAAGGGCACCGGCGGAATCGGCACGGTCCGCAAGACCACCCTCCCGGGCGGCCTGCGCATCGTCACCGAGACGCTGCCCTCCGTGCGCTCCGCGACGTTCGGCATCTGGGCGCACGTGGGCTCCCGCGACGAGACCCCGTCCCTGAACGGTGCCACGCACTACCTGGAGCACCTGCTCTTCAAGGGCACCAGCCGCAGGTCCGCCCTGGACATCTCCTCCGCCCTGGACGCGGTCGGCGGCGAGATGAACGCGTTCACGGCGAAGGAGTACACGTGCTACTACGCACGCGTGCTCGACGCCGATCTGCCGCTCGCCATCGACGTCGTCTGCGACATGCTGACCGGCTCGCTGATACGCGAAGAGGACGTCAACGTCGAGCGCGGCGCCATCCTCGAAGAGATCGCGATGACCGAGGACGACCCGGGCGACTGCGTGCACGACCTGTTCGCGCACACGATGCTCGGCGACACCCCGCTCGGCCGCCCCGTCCTGGGCACGGTCGACACGGTCAACGCCCTCACCGCGGACCGCATCCGCCGCTTCTACAAGAAGCACTACGACCCGACTCACCTCGTCGTCGCCTGCGCGGGCAACGTCGACCACAACAAGGTCGTACGCCAGGTCCGCGCCGCCTTCGAGAAGGCAGGCGCCCTCAAGCAGACCGCCGCCGAGCCGATCGCCCCGCGCGACGGCAGCCGCGCCATCCGTGCCGCCGGACGCGTGGAGCTCCTCGGCCGCAAGACCGAGCAGGCCCATGTCGTCCTCGGCATGCCGGGCCTGGCCCGCACGGACGACCGCCGCTGGGCGCTCGGTGTCCTCAACACGGCGCTGGGCGGCGGAATGTCGTCGAGGCTGTTCCAGGAGGTCCGCGAGAAGCGCGGCCTGGCCTACAGCGTGTACTCGTACACCTCGGGCTTCGCCGACTGCGGCCTCTTCGGCGTGTACGCGGGCTGCCGGCCCTCGCAGGTCCACGACGTGCTGAAGATCTGCCGCGACGAACTCGACCAGGTCGCCGCCGACGGCCTGTCCGACGACGAGATCAACCGCGCCATCGGCCAGCTCAGGGGCTCCACCGTCCTCGGCCTCGAGGACACCGGCGCGCTGATGAACCGCATCGGCAAGAGCGAGCTGTGCTGGGGCGAGCAGATGTCCGTCGACGACATGCTGGCCCGGATAGCCTCGGTCACCCCGGACGAGGTGCGCTCCGTCGCCCGCGACATCCTGGGACAGCGGCCCTCGCTTTCGGTCATCGGCCCGCTCAAGGACAAACAGGCCTCCCGTCTGCACGAAGCGGTCACGTAGGTCCTCGACTGTCGGGCAAGCCCTCGACTAAGGAATCAAGAACATGAGCAAGCTGCGCGTGGCGGTCCTCGGTGCCAAGGGCCGTATCGGATCCGAGGCGGTACGAGCCGTCGAGGCCGCCGACGACATGGAGCTGGTCGCCGCCCTCGGCCGCGGCGACAAGCTGGAGACGCTGGTCGACACCGGCGCCCAGGCCGTGGTCGAACTGACCACCCCGGCCTCGGTCATGGACAACCTCGACTTCTGCGTACGGCACGGCATGCACGCGGTGGTCGGTACGACGGGCTGGACCGACGAGCGCCTCGCACAGCTGAACACCGCGCTGGCCGCGTCGCCGCGGACGGGCGTGCTCATCGCCCCGAACTTCTCCATCGGCGCCGTGCTGACCATGAAGTTCGCGCAGATCGCAGCGCCGTACTTCGAGTCCGTCGAGGTCGTCGAGCTGCACCACCCGAACAAGGTGGACGCCCCGAGCGGCACCGCGACGCGCACCGCCCAGCTCATCGCCGAGGCGCGTCGCAAGGCGGGCAGTGCCCCGCAGCCCGACGCCACGGCGACGGCCCTCGACGGCGCGCGCGGCGCGGACGTCGACGGTGTCCGGGTGCACGCGGTCCGCCTGCGCGGCCTGCTGGCGCACCAGGAGGTCCTGCTCGGCGGCGAGGGCGAGACCCTCACCGTCCGGCACGACTCCCTCCACCACAGCAGTTTCATGCCGGGCATCCTGCTCGGTGTGCGCCGCGTGGTGACCACGCCGGGCCTCACCTTCGGCCTGGAACACTTCCTGGACCTCGGCTGAGCCGTCGGTCAGTCACAGACAGCTGGCAGCAGACATGCGCGCGAAAATCACCTACGCCGTCACGGCAGCCGTCCTGGTCGTCTACTTCGTCCTGGTCGGCAGCCGCGGCGTCATGCTCATACAGACCGGCACGGTCGTGACCGTCGCCTTCGGCGTCGCCGTCCTCATCCTTCCGGTGATCGGCCTCTGGTTCCTCTGGAAGAACACCCAGTTCGTGCGGAAGGCCAACCGGCTCGCCGCCGAACTCGACGCCGAAGGCGGCCTGCCCGTCGACGAGTTGAGGCGCACCGCGGGCGGCCGTATCGACCGTGACTCGGCCGACGAGGTCTTCGCCAAGCGCAAGGCCGAGACCGAGGACGCCCCCGACGACTGGCGCAGCTGGTTCCGCCTCGCCATCGCCTACCACGACGCCCGCGACACCCCGCGCGCCCGCAAGGCGATGCAGCGCGCGATCGCACTCCATGAGGGAAGGCCGCCTGTCGAGGCCTGAGAACGCGCTCCGACGCGTTCCGGTCAGCCTCGGCCGTACTCCGCGGCCCATGCCTCGATGGAGTCGGCCGCCCGGTCGAAGGCCTCCATACGCGCCAGGAAGTCCGCACTGTGCGACGTCAGCAGCGGCGCCTGGTCATCGGCCGTCCGATCCCCGCGTACGACGACCAGAGCCTGCCCCTGCACCGTGCGGGGCAGCCCGAGCCAGCGCACCGGCTGCTGGACCGTCCGTACCGCAACGATCTGGTCCCAGGACGTCGTCCGGGTACGGAAGAAGGCCACGCGACGCAGCCCGATCGCGCTCACCCACGTGCCGACCCGCAGCAGTCGCAGGGCGCAGAGGATGACGAACGCGGCTCCGCCCAGGACCGCTCCCGCGGCGGCCACGGTGCCGGTGAGCGCGATGACGACCGCGGCGAAGAGCACGTACGAGGCGAGCAGCAGGAGCAGCGCGGCCGCGCCCACCCGCCAGGGGCCGGGCCGGTACGGGCGCCGCCAGTGATCGCGGTCGTCGAAGGGCAGCGCGAGATCGTCCGCCGCCTCGTCAAAGGCGCGGTCCGCCGTCAGGAAGGGCAGGGGCACGACTGATCCTCACTCAATCCACGCATGGGTGATGCCCGGTGAGGTTATCGAGCCGCGTGCCTGCTCACCACCCTTGGGGGTCCAAGGGGGTATGTCCCACGCCATTCGGGCGGCGTGGGGGCGTCAGCGCCCGTCGGAGGCCTCGGAGTGCTGCGTCTTGGCCGGTGACTGGTCGAGGGACAGCGAGGGCGTGCCGATCAGCAGAGCGCCCACGAGCCCGGCGACCACGGTGAGGCCTATGAGCCACTGCCCGGCCACCTGCCCGGCGGACGCGCGCTCGCGGGGCGGGGGAGTGACGTTGCTGCGGAACTGGTCGGCTTCGGCGATGAAGGCGAACGGAACGGGCTCGCGCCGACGGAACATGGGGAGCGCTTCTCCTCTGGAGACTCGAAGGGATCAGAGACATCAGAGACATCAGAGACATCGGAGCCGTCGGGTGTCCCGGATGACTCGAACGAATCACTGTCACCAACACAGACGCTCGAAGAGCCCAAAAGGTGCCCAGTTTCGCCGAATTCGCAGAAGTTCGCTGCCGAATGTCGCGGCACGGTACCGAACGCCCCGTTGTCAGTGCCGGGCCGTAGAGTGGTCGCCGCCCGAGAGACGTGATGGGAAGGACCCTCCAAGCCGTGACCGACACCCCCGCCGACGACCTCAAGCCAAGCTTCCGCAGCGATGTCACCGTCGAGCTGGTCAAGCACACCGCGTCCGACTCGGACGTGCTGTTCGCCGCCCGTGTCTCGACCGTCGGCGAGCAGTCGCTGGACGAGCTGCAGAAGGACCCGGAGCGCTCCAAGGGCCTGATCAACTACCTGATGCGGGACCGGCACGGCAGCCCCTTCGAGCACAACTCGATGACGTTCTTCATCAGCGCCCCGATCTTCGTCTTCCGCGAGTTCATGCGGCACCGCGTGGGGTGGTCGTACAACGAGGAATCGGGCCGGTACAGGGAGCTCGAACCCGTCTTCTACGTCCCGGGCGAGTCCCGCAAGCTGGTCCAGCAGGGCCGCCCCGGCAAGTACGTCTTCGTGGACGGCACCGAGGCCCAACAGGAGCTGGTCGGCCGCACGATGGAGGACTCCTACCGCCAGGCGTACGCGGCGTACCAGGAGATGCTCGCCGCCGGCGTCGCCCGCGAGGTCGCCCGCGCGGTCCTCCCGGTCGGCCTCTTCTCCTCGATGTACGCCACCTGCAACGCGCGCTCGCTGATGCACTTCCTCGGCCTGCGCACCCAGCACGAGCTCGCCAAGGTCCCGTCCTTCCCGCAGCGGGAGATCGAGATGGTCGGCGAGAAGATGGAGGCGGAGTGGGCGAAGCTCATGCCGCTCACCTACGCGGCCTTCAACGCCAACGGTCGCGTGGCCCCGTAGGGCACCTCAGTTCTCCCGGGCGGCACAGATGTACGGATCAGCCGTGCGAAGTGTCCGTATTGCGGCATTTCGAGAAGTTCATCTAGCCTGATCAAACGGACCCGGCACTGCTTGAACCCCCGAGCAGGCAGTGCCGGGCTCCACCTTTGTCGCGACTTGTCGCCCACCCCGAGGGCAGACCAGGCATGGAGCAGCGAGTAGCGTGTTACCCATGGCTCCGACCTCCACTCCGCAGACCCCCTTCGGGAGGGTCCTCACCGCCATGGTCACGCCCTTCGCGGCGGACGGCGCACTCGACCTCGACGGCGCGCAGCGGCTCGCAACCCACCTGGTGGACGCCGGCAACGACGGTCTGATCGTCAACGGCACCACCGGCGAGTCCCCGACCACCAGCGACGCGGAGAAATCGGATCTCGTACGAGCCGTACTGGAGGCGGTCGGCGACCGTGCCCACGTCGTCGCCGGCGTCGGCACGAACGACACACACCACAGCATCGAACTGGCTCGCGCCGCCGAGAAGGCCGGCGCCCACGGCCTGCTGACCGTGACGCCGTACTACAACAAGCCCCCGCAAGAGGGCCTGTACCGGCACTTCACGGCCATCGCCGACGCGACCGAGCTGCCGGTGATGCTCTACGACATCCCCGGCCGCAGCGGCGTACCGATCAGCACCGAAACGCTGGTGCGTCTGTCCGAGCACCCGCGTATTGTCGCGAACAAGGACGCCAAGGGAGACCTGGGCCGGGCCAGCTGGGCCATCGCCCGCTCCGGCCTCGCCTGGTACTCCGGCGACGACATGCTGAACCTGCCGCTTCTCTCGGTCGGCGCGGTCGGCTTCGTCTCCGTGGTGGGCCACGTCGTCACCCCCGAGCTGCGCGCCCTCCTCGAGGCGTACGTCACGGGCGACGTCCAGAAGGCCACCGAGATCCACCAGAAGCTGCTCCCGGTCTTCACCGGCATGTTCCGCACCCAGGGCGTCATGACCACGAAGGCCGCGCTCGCCCTCCAGGGCCTGCCGGCCGGACCGCTGCGCGCACCCATGGTCGAACTGTCACCCGAGGAGACCGCGCAGCTCAAGATCGATCTTGCCGCCGGCGGGGTACAGCTCTAACCACAGACTTCACAACTGAATACGTACGACAACGCAGGCCACGGGCCTGCACCCCACACAGACAACTGCTACTGCACGAACGTCATGCGCGCCACGTGCCTTACAGGTACGTGGCGCGTGTGGTGAGGAGAGTCTTTTGAGTCATCCGCATCCTGAACTCGGCGCCCCGCCGAAGCTCGCGAAGGGCGGCCTGCGGGTCACCCCGCTCGGCGGCCTCGGTGAAATCGGCCGAAACATGACGGTCTTCGAATACGGAGGCCGTCTGCTGATCGTCGACTGCGGCGTGCTCTTCCCCGAGGAGGAGCAGCCCGGAATCGACCTGATCCTGCCGGACTTCACGTCCATCAGGGACCGCCTCGACGACATCGAGGGCATCGTCCTCACGCATGGCCACGAGGACCACATCGGCGGTGTCCCCTTCCTCCTGCGGGAGAAGCCGGACATCCCGCTGATCGGCTCCAAGCTGACCCTCGCCCTGATCGAGGCGAAGCTCCAGGAGCACCGCATCCGCCCGTACACGCTTGAGGTGGCCGAGGGCCACCGCGAGCGCATCGGCCCCTTCGACTGTGAGTTCGTCGCGGTCAACCACTCCATCCCGGACGCCCTCGCGGTCGCCATCCGCACCCCTGCGGGCATGGTGGTCCACACGGGTGACTTCAAGATGGACCAGCTTCCGCTGGACGGCCGCCTCACGGACCTGCACGCGTTCGCACGTCTGAGCGAGGAAGGCATCGATCTCCTTCTCTCGGACTCGACGAACGCCGAGGTCCCGGGCTTCGTCCCGCCCGAGCGCGACATCTCGAACGTGCTGCGCCAGGTCTTCGCCGGGGCCAGTAAGCGGATCATCGTGGCGAGCTTCGCCAGCCACGTCCACCGCATCCAGCAGATCCTGGACGCCGCCCACGAGTACGGCCGTCGTGTCGCCTTCGTCGGCCGGTCGATGGTCCGCAACATGGGCATCGCCCGGGATCTCGGCTACCTGAAGGTCCCGCCGGGCCTGGTGGTCGACGTGAAGACGCTCGACGACCTGCCCGACCACCAGATCGTGCTGGTCTGCACGGGCTCGCAGGGCGAGCCGATGGCAGCCCTCTCGCGCATGGCCAACCGGGACCACCAGATCCGCATCGTCCAGGGCGACACGGTGATCCTCGCGTCGTCGCTGATCCCGGGCAACGAGAACGCCGTCTACCGCGTCATCAACGGCCTGACCCGCTGGGGCGCGAACGTCGTCCACAAGGGCAATGCCAAGGTGCACGTCTCGGGCCACGCCTCCGCGGGCGAGCTGCTGTACTTCTACAACATCTGCAAGCCGCGGAACCTGATGCCGGTCCACGGCGAGTGGCGCCACCTGCGCGCCAACGCCGAGCTGGGCGCCCTCACCGGCGTCCCGCACGACCGCATCGTGATCGCCGAGGACGGCGTCGTCGTCGACCTCGTCGAGGGCAAGGCCAAGATCTCCGGCAAGGTCCAGGCGGGTTACGTGTACGTCGACGGCCTCTCGGTCGGCGATGTCGGCGAGCCCGCCCTGAAGGACCGGCGGATCCTCGGTGACGAGGGCATCATCTCGGTGTTCGTGGTGATGGACTCCAGCACCGGCAAGATCACCGGCGGCCCGCACATCCAGGCCCGCGGCTCGGGCATCGACGACTCCGCCTTCAGCGAGGTCGTCCCGAGGATCACCGAGGTCCTGGAGAAGTCCGCCCAGGACGGCGTGGTCGAGCCCCACCAGATGCAGCAGCTCATCCGCCGCACGCTGGGCAAATGGGTCTCGGACAACTACCGCCGGCGCCCGATGATCCTCCCGGTCGTCGTCGAGGTCTGACCCTCTCGCACGCGCCAACCCGGAGCGGGGCGCCTCGATTTGCATCGGGGCGCCCCGCTCCAGTACGTTTACGTCTCCGCCTGAACGGGAACCCGGTCGCTTCGTGCGCCGGAACCAGTCCCCGAACGGGGCGGGGAATTCCGACTCAGAATCTCTGATAAAGTCGGAGCCGCTGGAAAGGGAAACGCGAAAGCGAAAACCTGGAAAGCGCCGAGGAAATCGGATCGGAAAACGGTCTGATAGAGTCGGAAACGCAAGACCGAAGGGAAGCGCCCGGAGGAAAGCCCCAGAAAATGTTCTGTGGGTGAGTACAAAGGAAGCGTCCGTTCCTTGAGAACTCAACAGCGTGCCAAAAATCAACGCCAGATATGTTGATACCCCGTCTCCGGCCGATCGGTCGGGGCGAGGTTCCTTTGAAAAAAGTCCTGCCGGGCATTGTTTCGGTAGGCGCATTAGCGAGGACGCTGTGAACGGTTGGGCTTATTCCGCCCGGCTGTTCCGCTCAACGCGAGTGTTTCGCAGGATTACCTGCACACATT